>JBCCNR010000020.1:0-11909 GCA_039025725.1 Pseudomonadota bacterium
AACATAATCACTCTTGGCGTCTCTGACTTACAGAAGTCTAAGGCATTTTATATTAACGGGCTTGGCTGGAAACCGGCTCAGGCCAGTAATGATAATATTGTTTTTTTTCAATTAAATCATATAGCGTTGACGTTATATCAGCATGAGGCACTTGCGGATGATGCGTGTATAGAAGCCAATCGCTCTAAATTCCGTGGATTTAGCCTGGCTTATAATACACGCTCTGAAAAAGAAGTAGACCAAACGCTCGCTTTTGCAAAAAAGGCTGGTGCCCAAATAACCAAGCCAGCACAGAAAGTATTTTGGGGAGGTTATTCTGGCTATTTTCTCGATCCTGATGGATTTCTATGGGAGGTGGCGTACAACCCTTTCTGTACTATCACCAAAGATGGAGACATTATTCTCGATTAAATTTCAGAGGCAAAACCTACTTCAATGAAAGAGGTACTGCCTCAGCAAGTTAAAAGTGAATGTGTTTAGTCGTCTACCCAACAATGTCCCATGTGCCATCAGCGCGGCGACAGGCAGTTCCACGAGCAGTTTCGGCTTGTCCGTCAATAAATATGGTTTGGTTATAGTCACGACAATTTTCACCATATTGCGTTGAGCGCACAGGCTGCGCAGTCACTTCTCCGTAATTTCCAGTGTCTGGATTGCGCCAGCTTGAAGGGCGATAAGACGGCCCAGATTCAAGTGTTTTATACATTGTATTTCCAGCGAGCATTTCATCGCGTTCATCTAACTGACGTCCAATCTGATTTCCAAGCGCTGCCCCCAGCAACCCGCCAACAACAGTCGCAATGGTTTTACCACTCCCGCCGCCGACATTTGACCCAGCCCATGCACCGGCCGCACCGCCAAGGACAGTTCCTATATTTTGCTGGCTGAGAACACTATCGCGACGATTTTCCGCACATGCCACAAGCAAAGCCACAACTGAACAGACCATAATTATTTTTCGCATAAACTCTCCCTAAAATTTTCAATATTATATATATGCAGACTTTTCGGCTGATGCAAGCGCTTCTAACATCTTCAAAATCTCATTGATAAGCTGCGGCCCTTGATAAACCAAACAGGAATATATTTGTAGCAAATCTGCGCCAATATCAAGCTTTTGCCGTGCTGTATCGGCACTCTTGATGCCCCCTGCCCCGATGATAATTTTTTCTGGCAGAAGCAAAGACCGCAAAACCGAGGTCACATTATTAGATATGTCCAGTAACGGCGCACCGGAAAGACCTCCTCTTTCACCCTTATCTTTTGATTGCAACATATCTGGCCTGGAAAGCGTTGTATTTGTGGCAATAATACCTGCAACAGGCATATTATTGACAATATCAGCAATCTCTTCAATATCTTCCTGCATCAGATCGGGCGCGATCTTTAACAAAACAGGTATCGCTTGACCTGATGTCTCTACGACATTCAAAACACCTTGTAATAGGGGTAAAAGATACTCTGCGGCTTGTAAGTCTCTTAAGCCCTCAGTGTTCGGAGAGCTGACATTCACAGTAAAATACGAAGCCACATCCGTGAAAGCAGATGCACATAGCGCATAATCCCGCACGCGATCATCTGAATCTTTATTTGCGCCGATATTTACCCCGACAATTCCATCTTGACCATTATAGCGTCTTTTTTTAAGGCGCTTTGAGATCATCTCAGCACCATCATTGTTAAATCCCATACGGTTAATGACGGCCTGATCTTCTTTTAACCTGAAAAGGCGCGGTTTCTCATTGCCCTTTTGCGGCAGAGGCGTCACCGTCCCAATTTCCACAAAACCAAATCCGAGTCTGAAAAGGCCATCGATGGCTTCTGCATTTTTGTCAAAGCCAGCAGCGACACCCAGACGATTTGGGAAATCGAGGCCCATAAGCTGAATAGTGTTTGAGTTTCGCGTGAAAGTCGGAACCATACCGTAATATTTCAACATCTTGAGCGTTAATAAATGCGCTTCTTCTGGGTCTTGTGTTTGAAAATAGGGAGATAAAATATTAAAAACTGAACTTAACATAGCATTATAATTTATTTTGCGCTTTTGTTTGAATTAGCATATATAAAATAAAACGAGATCATATGAAAAACATAAAAATTATGCGTAACATCATAGGATTATTATTCTCTCTTATGCTTTGCTGCAAGGCTTACGCACAAGAATCACCTGAAAGAACAATCATCCCTGAGGGGAAACCCTACCATCTTTCAGAGAAAATCAAAAAGAAAAATGGCAACCTCAGCAAAGCAGGCTGGGTTGAAAAAGTTTGCATCGGGAATGTAGATTTTTCTTTTAACGCAAAGCTTGATACGGGGGCGACATCATCTTCGGTGAATGCGGATATTATTCGTGAATTTGAACGTGATGGAAAAAGATATGTTCTCTATCGTATCGTGAATGACGGTCAAGAGACAGAGACCTTTGAAAGTGAAGTCACCAGATATACACGTATCAAGCAGAAATCAGGTGCGAAGGGCATTAAACGCGCTTTTGTGATTATGACTTTTAAAATTGGTAAGAAAACCATTGAGGGCGAAGTTAATCTTGCTGAAAGAGATCATTTTAATTATCCGGTTCTGGTTGGGCGCAATATGTTAGAGAATAATTTCTATGTTGATGCTGCGCGGCAGAATGTTCAAAAAACCAAATGTCCGTAAGCATATGTCAAGACATATCCCTTTCACATCTATTTTAATTGCTTTATGTTTTATAATCGGTGTTGTGCTATTTTTGATGAAGTTTCTCTATGCAGGTTTTCCGGTTATTCCCAACCAAAATATCAAAAGCTGGCATATAGAAGAGAAAATAACACTGATAGATCCGGCAGAAAATCTGAAGATAGATCTTTACCTTCCTGAGCAAACGCCGTTTTATACTCAAGTTGAGGAGCATTTCTTCCCGAGTTCTTTTGGCAGGCATGTAGATAAGAACGCCCTCCAGAGGCATGTGACCTTTTCTAAGAAAAAGCCAGATGCGCAGGAAATTATTTATTATCGGACGGTTGTGTATGACATTAAATCTGCGTCAGATTCTGAAAAAAATTACATCCGCAAATTAGAGAAAAGTTATAGCGACTATCCGCTATCTGATCAGTTTGATACTGAGGATATCAGAATGATCCTTGATGATATTCATCAGCAGATTGTGTCCAGATCTTCTGATACGCAAAGTTATGTCACTGAGCTTTTTAGTTTCCTTAAAGAAAAAGATGATTATTTAAAGCTGATACAGCTTAAAACTTCGATAAATGTTGATAAGGTTGTGCTTGCCACTGAGATATTGCGTTTTGCTGAGATTCCAGCGCGGACAATGAATGGTATGTTATTATCAAAGGCCAAACAAAATGCAAAATTCCTACGTTGGGTTGAGGTTTTCACAGGTCAGAAGATCATTCGTTTTACACCATATCGTGAGCAAATTGGCATGCCTTCCAATCTCTTTCCCTGGTATGAGGGTTATGGCAAGCCTTATAGCATCACATCGAAATATAAGAATATTCAATCAGAATTTTCGGTGAAACGACATATTGAAAGCGCGCTAACGGAGTCTTTATGGACTGGGCAGAATATAAAGTCTTTCTTCTATAAAACATCTGTTTATAATCTTCCGATTGAAATTCAGCTGATCATGAGCATGTTACTGCTGATCCCCATTGGTGCGGTTGTCTGTGTTTTTCTGAGGCAAGTTGTGGGTATTCCGACTTATGGTACATTTATGCCGGTTTTGATTGCGATTTCCTTTCGTGAAACGCATTTGTTCTGGGGTGTATTGTTTTTCTCGGCGATAGTGATTATAGGGATGTTATTCCGCAGTATTTTCGATAATATGCGCTTATTGGTTGTCCCGAGATTAACGGCCGTCTTGACGATAGTTGTTGCTATTATTTTTGTGCTTTCCTTTATGTTGCATCAATTCGGGCTGGATGCTGGTGGTCTTTCTCTGTTTCCATTGATTATTCTGACCATGATGATTGAGCGTATGTCAATCACATGGGAAGAGCAAGGCGCACATCAGGCCATAAAACTTGCGGTGACATCTATGATGGTTGCGATTTTATGTTATCTTGTGATTGGCAATATTTACATTGAGCATTTATTTGTCACTTTCCCTGAGCTTCTATTTATTGTTCTGGCGATTGCCCTTTCACTTGGGCGCTATACTGGCTTTAAGCTTACTGAATATGTTCGCTTTAGAGCGATGCAGACATGATAGAATGGCTTAAGAAATATCTGCATTTGAATATGGCTGCGCAAGGTATTGTGGGCATCAATAAGCGCAATATTTCTTATATTCTTGCACATAATGAGCGTAAATTTTATCCTTTGGTGGATAATAAAATCCTCACGAAAGAGCTCGCTGAAAAGGCATCTATCCCAACGCCAAAACTTTTAGGAAAAATTGAATATCACAGTCAGATTTATAGCACTTTACAAAATATTGACTGTGAGAAGGGTTTCGTTATTAAGCCTGCTCAGGGCTCGGGCGGCGGCGGCATTATGGTCATCACCCGAAAAGAAGGCGATAATTTTTTCAAAGCTGAGGGCAATCCTATCGATATAAAAGAAATGCATTATTATGTCTCGAATGTTTTGGCGGGTTTATACTCGCTTGGGGGAATACGCGATACAGCGATGATAGAAGAGCGCATAATATGTCATAATATGTTTGATAAAATTGCTTATAAAGGCGTTCCTGACCTTCGGATAATTCTTTTTCACGGATATCCAATTATGGCGATGTTGCGTTTGCCAACACGTCAGTCAGATGGAAAAGCGAATCTTCATTCTGGAGGGCTGGGTGTTGGGCTTGATATTGCTACCGGTAAGACAACATATGCCATGCAGGATGGGCAATATATAACGCATCATCCTGATTATGACACGGAATTGAGCGCGTTAAAAATTCCTAACTGGCGTCAAACGCTTGAGATCATAGCAGGTTTTCGCGATATTATTCCGCTGAAATATTTGGGAATAGATATGGTAGTGGATCAAGAAAAGGGAGCCTCCTTGTTAGAGGCCAATGCCAGACCCGGTATTGCCATTCAAATTGCGAATAAATGCGGCCTTGAACCACGGCTGAAAATGATCTCTAAGCTTGTCGAAAATGGATATATCCATAATACACCAGAAGAGCGCGTAGAATTTGTTATGGCGTCTTTGGAGGCCAATCAATAGATATAGAAAAGCGCTCTAACTTACGCGCAGATCCTTTTGGATTGATGATAAAAGCCTCTGATTCGCTGCATCACGCGCATCTGAATTCGGAGCAGATTGTTTTAAATATGTTATAGCCTGTTTCACATCAGGAGATGCAACAACAGCGCACCGCATATCCCAATAGCCAAAATTTTTCAGATTGGCCTGACTTTCATCATCAACTTCTAGAATACGGTAAGCATCTAAAAAACCGACATATGCTTCCTTTTTTTCCTGAAAAGCACGTTCATTCATTTTCTGACGACTCGCCATCAGGGCTTGAAAGAAAGTTGTAACAATGCTCCCGATAATACCGCCAATTCCAGCAGCAGATAATATCTCTATTGCATCCATATATCACCCGATTTTATCATATTTGATTGAGTAGAGGAAAAAAGTGGTCGGAGTTGAGAGATTCGAACTCCCGACATCTTGCTCCCAAAGCAAGCGCTCTACCAGGCTGAGCTAAACTCCGTTATTTTTAACACATATAATGCATGTGCTTCGGGTTTATAGCAAACCAAACTCCTGAATGCTAGCAAAAATATCTATGGTTATATAATTTTTATCGCAGATAATAATCGTCCACAATCGGGCAACTTCAAATGGGTTGCTTTGCGGTAACTGAAGAAAAATTCAGAATTATGATATGTGCACTCATTGAGGTTTAAGAATGTAATACCAGCCTCATGCGCTTGATGCTGAATAATTCCGGGTATATCCAAAAGAAAATGATCTTTTTTGTCGAAATGCCTGTGAATAAAGGGAAGATACGCAGGATGATTCTGCCGCATATCATCATAAATAACTGCATCAACCTCATAATTCTCTTTGGAAATTGTTGGGCCAAGCACTGCGATAATATCCTTACGGGAAGCACCGATTTTCTCCATGGCGTCAACAGTATGGAACAATAGACCGGATAGAGCCCCCTTACGCCCCAAATGCGCCGCACCGATAATATTCTTATTTTGATCGGCAAAGAGCACAGGCCCACAATCCGCAGTTAAAATCCCAAGCGGAACATTTTTAAGATATGTCACCATAGCATCAGCTTCGGGACGGTTATCTTTTGTCCAGATTTGCTCAACTGTTATAACTTTATCACTATGTATCTGTCGGCATGTCAGAATAAAATCTGCCTGAAGTTGGAGCGCGGCTTTCTCATAATTTTTAAGGATATGTTCTATCTTATCCTGAGAGCCATATCCGAAGTTAAAACTTTCATAGACCCCTTCAGATACGCCTCCCTTGCGGGTAAAAAAAGCATGATCAATATGCTTTAAAGACTGAAAATCTGAATGTTTGATATGCATCTTTATACCGGCTGAAAAGGATAAAGATCACAATATGTCTGTGTCATAGCCATAAATTTAAACCGTGTGCCCATCTGATCAGGATGCGACAATTTTTCAGATGCTTTAAGAAGACTTTCCTTTTGTGCTGTATCTGCGTTTTTCAAAAGCTTTTGAAGACGCTGCGGCATATACATTTTTTCCAGAAAATCTTTTTGCGTGAGAATATCATATGTCTGAATATTCTCTGTACGCGCTATATCTTGTAAGGATTGAAAGTCAACATCCGCAGTCAAATCCGACATAAAAGGATCGGACAAGCCATCTGTTACTATATGCTCTTTAAATCCACGAAAAGTGAGTTTATTCGGCGGTGTGATATAGCCATAATCTATAAACAGACCTCCGCCACCATAATGTGATATATGCTGTGCCAGCTTTTGCATAATGCCCCGTGCCGCAGGAGAATCCTCATAAAAATTCTGTTTCGTTTTTTCAGGGGCTTCTTTTTGACAGAATTCATAGTGACCATTTTGACCTCTCACCATGACCTCGTAGGATGTATTCTCTTTATATTTATAAGCATGAATAGGCAGTGCATCGAAAAATTCATTCGCGAGCACAAAAATCGGTGCTTCGGGAAGCTCATTTAAAGTCTTGATATGATTTACGCCTAGAATAGCCTGTTTTTGCAGTGCTTCCAGCTTTTGATTGCTTTCCAATATCATCACAGACTGAGGAGCATTTTTTCTTTCCAAAACACGCAAAACATCTTTTAACAAGGTCCCCCGCCCTGCCCCCAACTCTATAAGGTGATATCCACTCTGCACCATTTTTTGGATATGTGTTATGATAAATATCCCAATGAGCTCCCCGAAGATCTGTGTCATTTCCGGCGCAGTGATGAAATCTCCCTCTTTTCCGATTGGATTGCCCTGCACATAATACCCATAGTCCGGATGATTGAGGCATATATCCATATAATCATGTAAGGAAATCATTCCTTCTTTGGCAATAATATCATCCAGATATGCTCTCATAGCCGCAGCCTGCCTGTAGTGATAAAGAAACCTGCAAGCATCATAGGCACGGATAAAATCATTCCTTGCGTGAGGCCGACCTCCCCTATCTTAAAGACAAATCCAAGGAAATGATCTGGCTCTCTGAAAAATTCACAGAAAATACGCGCAGCTCCATAGAGCAATAGAAATAAGCCCGTAATGCACCCTTTGCGCTCAAGACGAGAGCGTTTATGGATAAGAATATGCAATATAATAAAAAGCAATAGCCCTTCTGTCAGCGCTTCATAAAGCTGAGAGGGATGACGTGGATCAAGATACTGTCCGGGGAAATATAAATCCGGAAAGCGTACGGCCCATGCTACATCTGTCACACGACCGTAAAGCTCAGCATTGATAAAATTCGCAATACGGCCAAAAAATAACCCTATCGGCACCGCAGGCGCAACATAATCCCCAACGGTCAAAACAGGTATCTTACGCCGCATAGCAAAAATATAAACCGCAAGTATAACACCAAGCAACCCACCATGGAAAGACATTCCCCCTTCCCAGATTTTAAAAATATCAAGCGGAGCATCGCTATAACTGGCCAATTTGTAAAAGAGCACATAGCCCAGCCGTCCGCCTAAGATAACTCCGATTGCGACATATAAAAATAAATCCTCGAGAGATTGTCGGGTAAAATTTTCATTTTCAGGAGAAAAGCGCTGAATAAGGTAATTTGTATATTTCAGACCCAGAAATAAGCCTGCAATATAAGCCAGCGCATACCATCTGATAGCAACCGGGCCAATTTCAACTATAACAGGATCAATATTAGGAAAAATTATCGCCATTTTTTATTTTTATGTCCAAGTTTCAGCAATGTAAACACTTCATTTTTATAAATCTATGCTTTATAAATCATTTGCAAATAACAAGATGATATAAGCAATGATACCCTATGATAAATTATATCACATGATTGACCGCTATGAAGAGCTCGAAAATCTTATGGCAAGCGGTGAGACAGGTGATGATTTTGTAAAAATCTCAAAAGAATATTCCGATTTAGGCCCGGTCGTGGCCAAAGCGCGCGACTATATCAAGCTCACAGAAAGCCTGAGTGATCTTGAACAAATGATGCAAGATAAAGAGCTTGATCATGATATGCGCGCAATGGCAGAAGAGGAATTTCACGATACGAAAAAAATGCTTCCTGATCTCGAAAAAGAGATGAAGCTGATGCTGCTTCCCAAAGATATTGCTGATGAGCGCAATGCGATTTTAGAAATTCGTGCTGGCACGGGCGGAGATGAAGCTGCGATCTTTGCTGGCGACCTTTTTCGAATGTATGAGCGCTATGCATCTTCACAAGGGTGGGCGCTCAATTTGGTTTCGGCTTCTCCGGCAGATATGGGAGGATATAAAGAAATTATTGCCCAGGTCACTGGCGGAGGGGTTTTTGCAAAATTTAAATTTGAATCTGGCGTTCACCGCGTGCAGCGCGTCCCGGTCACTGAGACCAGCGGGCGCATTCATACATCTGCGGCCACTGTCGCTGTCATGCCCGAAGCCGAGGATGTCGATATTGACATTAAAGATGATGATTTAAGGATTGATGTCTATAGAGCCTCTGGCGCAGGGGGGCAGCATGTCAATAAAACAGAATCTGCTGTGCGTATCACGCATATTCCCACAGGTGTTGTGGTGGCCATGCAAGAAGAAAAATCTCAGCATAAAAACAAAGCCAAAGCGATGGCAATTTTAAAGACTCGTATTTTTGATGCAGAAAGACAGAAGCTTGCCGATGAGCGCTCAGCTGAGCGCAAGGGTCAGGTTGGCTCAGGCGACAGATCAGAGCGCATAAGGACATATAATTACCCACAAGGCCGCGTGACAGATCATCGTATCAATCTGACGCTCTATAATCTTCCGGAAATTATGGAGGGCACAGCTTTGCATGAAGTCATCTCAGCGCTGATTACTGAAGACCAAATGGCGCAGCTTTCGTCATTAGAAGATGGGTTTTAAGGGGGGGGGTAAGCCTAAATACTAAACGACCTATCATATCTAGGGTGAGATCTACAACACCTCTTGGTTCGTCAGGAGAAGCAGCGGTAGGATCAAATCCTATTAATAATGAATCAAGTGATGTTTGCTGTTCAGGAACTCCGTTTTTCCGTAAATTTTTCTGAGCCTCAAATCGTATTGTTGTCATGAAAAGACTATCAACAATTTCATCATTTGAAAGACTAGCTGCCTCACCTTGTTTTTCAGGGAAGTGATTTCCTAAAAATTTCAATAGGTCTTCTTTATATACCTGTTCACTTTTCTTAGATTTAGACGCACTGAGTTCATACAAGCCCTTATAGAACTCTCCTCTTTTTCTCATGAAGGCATCATCACTTAACTCTGGATAAATAGGAGTGGTGATTTTTCCAAATATTTGTTCAATTGCTCAACGCTTAAAGAAGCCATATCTTTTTCAATATTTCTAAAAATTCTTATAGCTAAAATTTCAACTTTCTTCTTTTGCTTTTTAGTTTCACTCATATTCACATCTTTTATAGAATATAGCTCAGAAGCTGCCCTATAAGCGTATATTTTCATAAGCCTACTGATAAGTCCATGATGATAAGGCTCTAAAAATTCTCTTGCCTCAGGCTTTATATTACCACTTGCTAATTTCATATCTACAAAACTAATAGTTTCCTTGATGTCTGAAATATCTTTATCAGTGCAATTCTTAGCGGAAGAGAAATCATATTTAAGCATTGGATTACTATTATATGCCTCAAGACGTATGAGACGTTTAACACTCTCAGGAAGAGGCTTTCTTTTCTTCGCTTTATCTTGCTGAGGAGAGCCTAAAACACTTTTTATATAACCAGCCGCGTTTTCATAAAGAGCATTTCTTTTATCTTGAAAATCCTTATTTGTTAACCTTGTATCATCAGGTGATACCTTAGTGAGCTCCTGAAAATATTTATCAAACTCCTCTACATTTAAAGAAGCTGTTTCGGCTTTAATAGCCTCAACAATTTCTGTGGCCAGCTCTTTAATCTGATCTTTTTTATCCCCTGCTTCTAAGGTGTGGTAATTCTCTACCCCATTTGCTTTAGCTGCAACTTTTAAAGCGTAAGCCATTATTAATTTTTGTGATGTTGTAACAAGCTTAAGTTTCTTTTCATCGATTTTGATGATATTTCTCGCTCGTTGACCCGGGTAAAGCTCCACTTTTTCTACAATATTAGATTTTATATCATCACCCAATTCACTTCGTAACTTCGCAACCTCTACTTGCAATTGCAATAGGTCAGTTTCCTTCCTGAAAATCGGCTTCCTTGAGTTAGTTTCCATACTCTCACTGAGTTGCTGGTGTAATGCTTCAAGCTGCTCAAGTTTCATATTTTTCAAATGCGGCTTAATGTCATGATATGCCTGAGATGAAAGGTTTGTTTTAATGAATTCCTTTATTTGAAATGCCTTAGTCTCGTTTCGTATTTTTATAGCATCCTCTTTTCCTTTGGCTTCCATCTTTTGTTTTGCTAAGATTCCCTTTTTAAATTGCGTTAGCTCAGATAAAAGCGTTCTGTCAGTAGGTGGATTTGCTTTTTGTTTATATAAAAAATATTTGCGCAAAATGTGCTTCTCGAATTGTTCGTATAACGCTGGGTTTGACACAGAAGAAGGATCTTTTCTTTTGGCTTCCATCTTTTCTCTAGCTTCATCTACTTTAATGTATTTTTTTAGGAGTTTCATGTATTCATTATACACAACAATATCAACATCACCTTCATTAATATGACCTATTATATTATCAAGAGTATTACCTGTTTCATGTGAGGTTGTCTGACTTCTCATTCTATTGACAAGGTCTAGCAGTTCCTTACATAAATCTGGATGTAAATTTTCTAGTTTTACATGCTTATTTTCATGCTTATAATAACGCTCAATGCACCCTTTCAGATCATCCCTAACGCTATAAGCTTCTGTTATTTTAATCTGAAGTTGTGATAAGTCGTCCTCACTCATCCTGCCATCATTAAAACGCTCTATATCAATTTCTAGTTCACATGATATTTTAAAATCATTTTTAAGGTTAATAATCTCTTTATTTGCTTCAAGACGCCTTAGTAACCCTTGCATTTTATCAGTGTTAGAACCTATGCTATTAAAATAATTATCAACCGTATCTTTTAGCCAGACTGGCATTGTTTCAACTTGACTAAGATCGTAGATTGTTTTTAATAGGTCTCTAGTACCGTTTTGCAAACATTTCTCACCTGTCTTTGCAGCATTAAGTGCTTGTTGCTCTGATACTGTTTGCTGTTGTTTGGGCTCAATGATGTTCTGCTTATCTAGCAAAGCTTTATCTTTTTCTTGGTATTTGCTCCATAACCCATCTTTC
>JBCCNR010000021.1:0-11819 GCA_039025725.1 Pseudomonadota bacterium
AACAGGTTTTGCCACGGAATAGTCGATCGCATCTATATCTTTAAGAGCTTTTTGCATGGTTTTTTCAGACGTATCATGGGTTGTGATAATCACATGTCTGCTATTTTCAGTATTCTGATCTTTCTGAATAAGATTTTCTACGCTAATATCGTGCTCCGCAAGCAAAGATGTCACTTTTGACATCGCGCCTGCCTTATCCTGAAGGCATAGCCGCAAATAATATCGCCCATGATGGGCATCTAATGGTGCAAAATCAGCATCTACCATTTTATCGGTTGGAATACCAAAAACTGGCGTTTTAATACCACGTGCAATATCTAAAATATCTGCTACAACTGCCGAAGCTGTCGGTGTTCGTCCGGCTCCACATCCGACAAGAACGCTATCCTCAGCATAGTCACTTTGAACAATAACGGCATTATAGGCGCCGGATACCGAAGCACCATGCATGTTAGGCGGCAACAAAACCGGATGTACGCGTTGCATGATAGAGCTTCCGGCACGCGATGCAAGGCCAAAAAGCTTTATGCAATATCCTAAGCGATCTGCATAAGCAATATCCAATGCCGTAATATGCTCAATACCCTCAACAGAGGTTGCTGCATAATTTACCGGCACGCCAAAAGCCAGAGAAGAAAGAAGCGTAAGCTTATGAGCAGCATCAAAACCACCAATATCGAGTGTTGGGTCTGCCTCTGCATAGCCAAGATCCTGCGCCTCTTTCAAAATATTATCAAAAGATCCGCCTGTTTCCTGCATTTTTGTCAGGATATAGTTACAGGTTCCGTTCAATATTCCATATAAACGCTGATGTGTGTTCGCTGATAGCCCCTCTTTCAGGGCTTTAATGATAGGAATTCCACCTGCAACGGCAGCCTCATAATTCAGGCTGACATTATTTTCTTCGGCCAATTTGGCGACATCATTCCCATGCATAGCAAGCAAGGCTTTATTTGCGGTTACGACATGTTTGCCGGCTTTAAGAGCTTTTGTGATTAAATCGAGGGCTATGCCTGCTTCACCCCCAATTGTTTCAACGATAATATCAGCTTCACTTGAGACAAGATCTAGTGGGTTATCATGCCAGCGATAAGGAGAGATATCAACAGCACGCCCGGCCTTTGTACGTGAGCTTATATCTGTAACAGAAATTTTTACACCGGTGCGTTGTTCAAAAAGATCAGATTTATCATAAATATTTTGAATAACGCCTGCGCCAACAGTACCAACACCTGCGACTGCGACCTTCAATGCCTTGCTCATGCACGTAACCTTCTGAATTTTTTCAGATTTTTATCCAGTTATGCGCAGCTCTGCAAGGAGTTTTTAACAGACGCCTTACCTCGTGATGATAACATATGAAGTAGGCCCTTACGAAATAGGTACAAATTTTGCCAAAATCATCACTGGCTTAGGTGTCTCATTTTTAATAGGAGACGCAATCATCGCCCATTGTCTTATGGTCCAGAATGACACCATTTGGGTCGGTCGTTACGAGTAATGTGCAGTGATGCACCAATCGCATCGGCCGGTTCACGTTGAAATTGCCATTATAATTACCGAATAAAAGAAAATTACGATTTGTATATGAGCCAAGACGATAGACGGCTCCGGGCCAATAGTTAAAGGCTGATACACCGGGACCGGGATAAACACTATTTTGGTTCCAGACTTCGACATTGGCCTGATGCCATTTATAAGTCATTGATCCGTCCTGATGCATATGCGTTGCTTCGGCAGGGCCCCATATTTTAACGATCGTATCAACATGTTGACCTTTTAATTTATCAAAATGCTGGTCGAATTTTTGTTCTGTTGGCTGTGATGCACATGCTGTCAGTGAGATAATAATAGTGCAAACTGCAATTAACCTAAAAAATAAACACATATCAGTTCAGCCTCAAACCTTTAATATATAGATGGTTATGGGCAAAAACCGTGCCCAATAGGCGCAGTCTCTAACATAATATGCAATAATTTAAAATAATATTCTGAAAATTACAAATCTTGCCTTTGCAAATCATTGATCAGAACAGCATGTAGCGTATCTCCGACAAGTTTCTGGCCAACACGCGTAAGGTCGCGGCGGATTTCTGCCTGCACACGCGGCGTTAAAATATCTTCGTTTAATTTGCCCTCAGAGCTATAATAAGAGAAAACCTGAAGAAATTCATCCCGAAGGCGAGGTCTCTTCATTGAAACTTGCAAAGAGCTTGCATCTTTCAGCTCCAGCCAGATTTCAGCAATCAACATTGCGCTGGCTTTGCCCTCATCAAAGATTGGAATAATAAGCGGCTTTTCAAATTTGGAATAATAAAATTGTTTTTCAACAAAATCCTTTGACTCTTCCCTTTTGATCTCATCCTGTTCTAATTTATTCAGATAAGCACCACCATAAATACCGCCTGCGATGACCGCAATAAATAATAAAAAACCAATAATTTGCATGATAAAATCTCCTTAAAAAGGCGCGATGACATCGAAAAATTGTGACCCATAACGCGGTTGCTGAAGTTCCGTCACATTTCCACGTCCGCCATAATAAATCCGTGCTTCTGCAATTTTGTCATATCCAATCGTATTTTTTCGTGAAATATCATGCGGCCTTACAATTCCCGATATTTGCAGATCACGCAATTCATAATTGACATTCACTTCCTGCGAGCCCTGTATCACAAAATTTCCATTTGGAAGAATATCCACAACCATCGCTGCAATTTTAAGCTCTATTCTCTCCAGGCGATTGATCCGGCCTTCTCCGTTTGTTTGCTGAATACCCGAAGCATTCAAGCCCGGCGTCACGGAAAGTGGCGAAGGTAAGTTTTTATCGATCAATCGATCAATGCCAAATCCTGCTGTGATGCTTGATTCTTCTGTTGCATCACGAGAGCGCTCTGTTCGGTTATTGACTTCAGCACGGTCATCTATTTCAATATTCACTGTCAGAAGATCACCTATATTTCTTGCACGTCTGTCACCAAAAAGCGATTCCGGCCCAGAATGCCACAATGAAGAATGATTGCGCTGTGGGATATAGCTTGCCATCTGTGCGTTTGGCTTACCTGATGCGGTATGATAATCCCGATAATAACCCTGCCTTGAATTATAATTCCCATTGCGATTGTGAATTTGTGGATCATATGGAATGTTTAATTTGCGCACATCTGGACGTTTGGCCTGATTAATTTGCGTCAGACCGGGGGTCATCTCTGGAAATTTACCAATATTCATCAATCTTGCACAGCCAGACAAAGATAAGATAAGACAAAAACAGATAAGGAGTCTAAAGACTGACATCAATATCTCCATTATCTGTGATTTGGCCGGTCACAATCTTTCGACTTTCAAGATTCATGACTTTTATTTTCTCGCCTGTGCCTCCATCGCTAAGCGCACGCCCATCTGTCGTAATAAGTATGGCGCCCGAGCGGTAAATCAATGAGACATCTTGATTGCGCTTAATAAGGATAACTGGTCCGGTCTTTTCTAATTCTATCGGTCTATGTTTGAGTAAAATACGTCTGACCTGCTGGCCTAAAATTTGCGCAGGATCTGTGACAATATGCGGTGAAATCATAGAAGGCTTCACATCTTTAAAATCAATGTGATCTTCGGTGATAATCATCCCTTTATTTAGCGCTATTTTAGGAACAGGAATAGTGACATAATCAGGCTTGATCTCTTCTGCTGCGCTCTGTAAATGTTTTTTTTCCAGCTTATGTAAACTGTTTTTATCAGGCGCTACCTCACTTTTCTTGTCTATTGTTTTATTTTGCATTTTATATGCCCAGGGTGCAGGCTCTGCATGAGCGGAAATTGTAAAATAAAATGCCGAAAATATAAGACATAAAGCACGAAACATAAAAAATATATCCAATCAAATCTCTTATCGAATTTGTGTATTTGTGCTCATCATCTGATCTGAAGCAGTGATGACTTTTGCATTCATTTCATAACCACGCTGTGCTTCAATAAGGAATGTTAATTGCTCAACTATATTCACAGATGAACTTTCAATATAGCTTTGCCGCAAATTGCCACGTCCCTCTTCAGATGCAACACCCGTTAGAGGCTGACCAGATGCGTCAGTTTCCATAAATTTATTATCCCCAATGGCGCGTAATCCCTTTTCATTGATGAAAGTCGAAAGAGTTATTGTCCCAATCAATGCGCCGGCAATATTATTGACATCAAAACTATAGACTTCTCCGTCAGGGTTAATTGTAATCTGTTCTGATATTTGCGGAATGGTAATATTGGGCACAAGAGGATAGCCCTCATTTGTAACAACGAGCCCTTCAGCATTTCTTTTGAAGCTTCCATCACGCGTGAAAGCAGACCGTCCATCTGGAAGGGTGACTTCGAAATAGCCATCTCCTTCAATAGCAATATCAAGGTCTCCCTCGGTCTGGATAAGATTACCTTGCTTTGGATTCATAGAAACTGCAACGGGTCTGGCCCCGAGGCCAATTTGTACACCTGCTGGAAGAATTGTGCCCTGATCAGAGGAAATGGCTCCAGGTCTCTCAAGCTGTTGATACATCAAATCTGCAAATTCCGCACGTCTGGCATTGTAAGCAGTGGTTGACATATTCGCGATATTGTTAGAGATAACATCAACCCGGGTTTGCTGTGAATGCATACCGGATGCAGCAATACTGAGCGCTTTCATGGGATTCTCCCGAACATCAAAAGATAAATTTTTAATCTTAAATGTTATTTTGCCGCATGAAATTTAATTATTAGTTAAGCTGGTATATTGCTCGCTTAGAAGCTATCATTAAATTTTATCTTAACAATCAAATATAAAAGATGTAATAGATATTGTTTAGGATATTGGGATATTGCTCTTTTAACAAAATGACACAAAAAGTTTCTATTATTATCGCCGCTTGGAACGCTAAGGATACGATCCTAGACTGCGTCAAAAGTGCCCTCTCTCAGAGCTATAGTCATATAGAAATTATTATTGTCGATGATTGCTCAACGGATAATACCAAAGCTGTTTTACAAGATATTTTATCCGAGCATCATCATGTAAAATATTTTCGCACTCCGCAGAATTCAGGCCCTTCGGCGGCGCGTAATTTTGGTATATCCTCTGCTTCGGGTGACTGGATAGCCATTCTGGATGCGGATGATAGCTTCGATCCTAAACGCATTGAAGCGATGCTTGATTTTGCACAAAAATATGATCTTGATATTGCCTTTGACGATTTATCTATTTGCACGGGCCATATAACTGCGCCTTTGATTGGACATGATCTGGATGATATTCACTGGACAGCAGGGCATTATGCAAAGCAAAACAGACCCTATGTTAATAAATTTATAACAGGCTTTCTTAAGCCTCTTTTTAAGCGCTCCTTTCTGGTTGATCATGGCTTAGCATATCATGAGGCCCTCCGTAACAGTGAGGATTATATGATGATATTAGAAGCCATCATAAAAGGTGCCAAAGTAAAATTTCTTAATCGGCCCCTATATAATTATGTTGTCTTAGGTCAATCGCTCTCTGGAAAGTTCAACGAAGACCATCATATTGCCTTGATTAAAGCCGAAAAAGAGCTACTTGAGGCGCATAAAGCTAGGCTTGCCTTTAAAGATATTCAAGGTATAGAAGCACATATAAAAGCACTCGAAGAAGCTCATATTTCAAATAAAATGTTTCAAATGCTGCGTGAAAAAGAGTTTGTGAAAGCTTTTATTTTTGTGATTTCAAACCCTTCCATGCTCCATAAAAATATTTCAAGAGTAACAAGGTCAATTTTCTCGAAGCTTTTAAAAATTTCTAATCGTGGCCGTTAATATAGCATCCATATAAAGGACGTCTTCACAAGTGCAAAAACAAAGTGGTGCCTGGTCATTGGTAAGCCAATTATCAACACAAGGCATAATGTTCCTAACATTCCTTATTACCGCCCGGTTTCTTGAGAAAGAAACATTCGGTATTATTGCAATTTGTTTGATTTTCACAGAGCTCGCGAAACATGCTTTATCAGAAAGCATTGCAACATATCTTGTCTCCAGACAAACTTTAAGCCCAGATGATCTGGGACGATATTTTTCTGCGACAGTGGTTTTAGGCCTTATATCGACAGGGCTTCTGATTGGCTTGTCTTTTTTTATAGATTATATCTTCGCGATTGAAGGTATCGGCAATGCATTATGTTTGATGTCTTTTGCAGTTTTGCTGCATGCCAGTTCAAAAATGAATGAAGTTCTTTTGATCAGAAAGTCTAACTTTCGTACGCTTGCCTTGAAAGGAATATTTTGTAACGGTACGGCCGGCATTGTAAGTGCATATCTCGCCTTTAGAGGCTATGAAGTCACTGCGTTAGTGACGCAATATTTAATCATTGCATTTTTGAGTGCTATATATTTATGGTGTTTTGCTTATTGGAAGCCCAAAATAAATTGTAAAATAAGTGAGATCATAGAGACAATAAAATCTATGAAATATATGTTTTTCAGTGATTTTATCGTTTTTATAGGCAACCAAAGCCGTATCATCTTTTTATCATCATATGTTGGTGTAACCGCAGTTGGGGTGTATAATACCGCGCAGCGTATTTTGCTTGCATTTCAGATGGTGCTCTCAGGGAGCGTTTTATCTATTTTACGCCCTTCTCTGTCACGCAATATAAAAAATCCGTCTGATGTAATAGAAAAATATCTAAACGCATCCAGCTTAGCTTCAATTGTCATCGTGCCTTGCTATGCGATATTGTATAATTGTTCTTATCCCTTAACGATCTTGCTTTTGGGGCATAAATGGGCTGATGCTGCGGATATCATACAAATTATCAGCATTTCTGGATTTATGCATCCTTTGATACAGATAAATTTGAATATTTTACTTGTAAAAGATAAGCCTAATATAAGATTTAATATTCTGCTTATTGGGTTTGTGACCTCTATGGTGATTGCATTTTTATCAGCACCATATGGCTTAACAGCCATTGCATGGAGTGAGGTCTTGATTTTACTGATTGCTCTTATAGTAAGTTTAAAATATTGCTGCAAAATTGTTGATGTCAGGCTGAAAAGCTATATAAGAACTATCGCTCCGGCGCTTTCTTCAGGAGCAATCTCTGTTCTTGCAACATACTTCCTGAGTGAAATATTTATAATTGACCATATTTTCCTTGATATTATCTTTAAGGGGTCTATCTCACTTGGACTATATGCAACTGCTTTGATTTTGATCTCTAAGAATGACATTCTCAAATTAAAAAAGTTATTCCTCGTTTTACATAAGGGAGATTTGTGATAAAAACGAATAATTTAATCTTTCTGGCTTTTGACTATGAATATCGTCGTCTTTAATGTGAAATATAGCAATAATCTTGGGGATGGTGTGGTGGCCGAAACCACAGAATATATTTTGCAACAGCTTGATAACACAGCCAAAGTTACCACCATAGATCTAGGGGGCAGAGAAGACTATGCCGATGTCGGTATAAAATACCCTTCAAAGCTCAAGAAAATCGTACATAGTCTTTTAAAAGCTATTCCGTCTTTTATATCTTCTCCTTTGCGTATATATCTCACGAAATATGCAATGCAAAAACAGCATGTCTCTCAATGGACACAGCATTTTGAAAAAGCCGATCGTATTATCATTGGGGGCGGAGATCTGATAAGTGATGATGATCTTTACTTCCCAATCCGTTTAGAGTTAATCTTTAAAGAGGCCAGAAAATATAACCTGCCGATTTTTTTTCATGCAGTTGGGGTGACACCTCCAGCTTCATGGTCAGATAAGGGGAGGAAAATTTTTAAGAAAATTTTTCGCAGCAATTTGATACGCTATATTTCTGTCCGGGACACTTATTCTCATCATAATTTACAAGATATGACCGATCAGGAGATAAAAATTGTCTATGATCCCGGCTTATTTGCGTTTGAAACTTATGGGAGCGCTCATGATAAAGGGGCCAGAAAACTCGGTATTGGGATTATTAATTCAAATGATATCGCCTATAAAGCTGAAACATTCCCCGGATTAGAGCGCTATACTGATCTGGCAAAATATCTTGTTGAAAAAGGATATAATATTGAGTTTTTCTGCAATGGATCGCCAGAAGATTATGAGGTTGTAAAAAATCTGGAAAAAATACTCGGCCCTAATCAACAGATAAGTTTTGCGCCATGTCCCAAAAATGCGCGCGATCTTGCCAAAATAACTTCCAGCTATACATCAATGATCGCATCCCGGCTGCATGCCTGTATTGTTGCGACATCTTACGGAATTGATGTTATTGGTGTTGCGCCATGGGCGCCTAAATTTGAGGGCTTTTTTAAAATGATCCAAGCGGAGAATAGAAATCTCCCTTATTGGGATTTTGATAACATTGCCACATTGCTAGAGACGCCATCCACGGCCAAAGTCGAAAAAAATATAAGTGATTACAAAAATCTACTTCAAGCTATAGCGAATTGACTTTAAAAAAGTCTATTCGCTATCCACAAAGCCATTGGCGTGGCTTTGTGGCGCAAGCGATAGCTTAGCGCTCTTACTACAAAATAGGGACTATATTTGTAGTAGGTTAACTATATGTGATAGTTTACTCATAAAGCGCAAGATCATTGCGATGAATAAATTCACCCTTACGAATATAACCCAGAAGCTTTGAGATATCTTTTGTATGGCGCCCAAGAATCTTAAAGACTTCATCTGAATCATATCCGGCAAGACCGCGTGCAATCTCATTATGTTTCTCATCGAAAACACTCACACAATCACCGCGTACAAATGTTCCTGATACTGACTTAATCCCAATTGGAAGCAAACTGCTACCACTATGCAGTGCTTTGACTGCGCCTTTATCAATCACAACAGACCCATTAGGCTCAGGGGTTCCAATAATCCAGTGCTTGCGCGCAGTTTTCGCAGCATCGCCAGCAGGGAAATATGTCAGTTTCCCACCATTGATAACGCGCTCTAAAGGGTGCAGGACTGTTCCATTTGTAATAATCATATCACATCCCGCGGATCTCGCGATAACTGCTGCTAGAAGTTTGGTCGCCATCCCACCAGAGCCCACATTAGAGCCAGCTCCAGAAGCCATAGCATGAATATCATCAGAAATATCATCAACAATAGATATAAATTTCGCATCAGGATTGCGTCTTGGATTATCCGTATAGAGCCCATCAATATCTGAAAATAATATCAATAAATCAGCATTGGCCATACCAGCTATCCGCGCGGCAAGCCTGTCATTATCGCCATAGCAATCATCACGATCCGACACAGCATCATTTTCATTCACAACAGGTATCGCATTCGCCGCCAATAAAGTATCTGTTGTGTCGCGTAAATTCAGATACATGCTTCTTATTTCAGTATTTTGCGTGGTAATCAAAATAAGACCCACAGGGATATTATAATCTTTCAATGCATCCTGATAAGCATGGGCAAGCTCAATTTGACCCACCGCAGCACAAGCCGAGGCCTCGGTTTTATCTGGCCTATCAGCATCTGGTACAACTCCCAATGTGCGCCGCCCTAACGCAACAGCTCCGGAAGAAATAATAATAACCTCTTTGCCAGCCTGCCTTAACGCTGCAACATCTTTAATAAAAGCATCAAACCACCCCCGGTTTAATTCCCCGGTTTTCGAGTTGATCAATAAAGATGATCCCACTTTTATCGCGATACGCTCGGCGCGCTGAATATGATTATGCTCTACTCCCTCACATATATGCATTCAGTTTCAACCCCCTCTTCAGTGTCTTGCAGTGAAAGCATATCCGAAACTTCACTCTGATCATAAAGATATTGCATCTTATCCATTGTGAATTCTGAAACAACACCCTGTTTTTTCGTGTCTGGATGCACAAAAATCATTTTATCATCCGCATGATAGTCATGTGATATATGATCCTGCCCACTTATTTTTATACGCTCAGATTTTTCGTTACTGATAATTTTATCCAAGCTATGAATAACATCTTCCAGACCAGTGCGCGCAACCGCTGATATAATATAAGGCTCCTGACCGGAAACATGTTTGAGTTGCCTTACTTTAAATTCAATGTCAGACTCTGTCAATGCATCGCATTTGTTCAAAGCAATGATCTCTTTTTTAGCCGCAAGGGCAGGGCTATATCTCTCAAGCTCATGGCGAATAGAAAGATAATGATCCGCAACCCTATCTTCTGTTCCATCAAGCAAATGTAACAAAACAGATGTGCGCTCCACATGCCCGAGAAATCTATCCCCAAGCCCTTTACCCTCACTGGCGCCTTCGATCAGGCCGGGAATATCCGCAAATATAAAGCCAGCATGTGTAATATTTGCAACCCCAAGATTAGGATATAATGTTGTAAATGGATAGCCCGCAACTTTTGGTTTTGCATTGGAGACAACAGATAAAAATGTTGATTTTCCTGCATTTGGCATCCCAATAATACCGCAATCCGCAATGATTTTTAGCTTAAGACGCAGATAAGCTTCTTTCGCAGGTTGACCGGGATTGGCCTGTCGTGGCGCCTGATTGGTTGAAGATTTGAAACGCGCATTGCCCCAACCCCCATTGCCGCCACGCAGAAGCAATATTTCTTCATCTGGCGTTGTAAGATCAGCCAATAATGTTTCATCATCATCCGCGAAAATCTGCGTTCCCGGTGGAAGAAGTAAAATTTTATCTTTCCCACTTTTCCCATGGCAATTTGAGCCCATACCATGCTCGCCTTTGCCGGCCTTAAAATGCTGCTGGAATTTATAATCCACCAATGTATTCAGATTGGCAACACATCTTGCGATGATATTCCCACCTTTACCGCCATCGCCACCATTAGGGCCACCATATTCAATAAATTTCTCACGGCGAAAGCTCACACATCCCTGTCCACCCGCGCCGGACTTGATATATATGCGTGCTTTATCCTGAAATTTCATATATGCTCTTTTTTATAGCTGGCAAAAACAAAAAAAGGGACGCACAGCCAAAACTATGCAACCCCTTTGATTATCTAACAAATAGCTGAATTAAGCCGCTACGTCAACATTGACATATGTACGACCATTGCGTCGTTTGGAAAAAGAAACCTTACCATCCGCAACCGCAAATAAAGTATGGTCACGTCCCATCATCACATTGGTTCCAGCATGAAATTTTGTTCCACGTTGTCGGATAATGATGTTGCCAGGAACAACAGTCTCTCCGCCAAATTTTTTGACGCCTAATCGGCGCCCCTCTGAGTCGCGTCCATTTTTGGATGAACCACCCGCTTTCTTCTGAGCCATAATTTCACCTTAAAAATTATTCTTCACTTTTCTTATCTTCATCAGCAGAAGATGTATCTTCAGCTGGCTTTTCCTTCGCAGCAGGCTTCTTTGCCTTTGGTTCCTTGGCTGGTTTGGCCTCTGGAACAGTGTCTTCAATCGTATTTGCCTCTGTATCTATGTCATCGGTCACAGCTTTAACCTTCTTCACTTTCGGAGGCATGCCTTGCGGCTTCTTGCTTGGCTTTGCGCCACCTGTTAAGATTTCAGAGACTCGGACCAATGTAAAATATTGTTTATGTCCCGCCAGATCATTGGGGGCAGGATCGGGTTTGTGAAGGGGCAGAACACATCGGTGTTCGGTGGAGAATCGGGATGACGTGGCCTATCGTTGTGGCTCGGGTGGACATGCAAAGATGTCCCCAAGAACGGGTGGACAACGGAGCGATACATGATCGAAGCGTTGAAGAGCGATGACCTTGTCGCGAAGGTCGGTGGACGGTTCAAGCTGTGCGCGCTTATTCAGCGCCGCCTGAACCAACTGCTTGACGGTGATCGTCCGCTGGTGGCGCGTGACGGCCGT
>JBCCNR010000022.1:0-11639 GCA_039025725.1 Pseudomonadota bacterium
AGCAGCCTCAGAGAAGCTTTTAAGTGAAAAGCAACCTTCCCTCCAATTTGCAACACCAGAGCAAATTGGTGCGTATGCTGCCTTTCTATGCAGCGACGATGCAGCACAAATTACAGCATCTATCCAATCCATTGATGGCGGATGGACTGCGCGCTGAATTTAGTGTTTACATTGATTTAATAAAATTTAATTTTTAGACTTTATTATCTACCTAACCTCAGAACTATAACCAGAATTCTAAAAGGTCATGGTAGAAAAATTTATTGCAAATCTCGGCGCGCGGCAAGATTTGATCATGATGCTGATTGTACTTGTGTGCACGGCCATGATGTCCTTTCCTATGCCCTTTTTCCTGCTTGATCTGGTTTTATCAGTCACAGTGGCTATGGCTGCCGCGATTTTTATCACATCTTTTTATGTCAAAACCCCTGCTGAACTGACGACATTTCCTTCATTTTTGTTGATTTCAACCATTATGCGCCTAGGGGCAACCGTTGCATCAACACGTATGCTGCTGCTGACAGGTGAAGCAGGCCAGATCATTAAAGTCTTTGGTGAATTTATCATTGGTGGAAATTTGGTTGTCGGGATTGTGGTGTTTTTGATTATTTTGATGGTGAATTTTCTCGTGATCACAAAAGGTGCTGAGCGTGTGGCTGAGGTGACAGCGCGTTTTACTCTTGATGCTATGCCCGGGAAGCAAATGTCAATCGATGCCGAGCTTAAAAGTGGTGATATTGATAAAGCCGAAGCGCAAAGACGGCGCGAGATTTTACAAATTGAAAATCAATTTTATGGCTCTATGGATGGGGCTATGAAATTCGTGAAAGGTGATGCCATTGCCTCGATAGTCATTCTGATTGTGAATATTATTGGTGGAATGATTGTTGGCCCTCTTTATATGAATCTAACAATGGGTGAGTCCTTAGAGAAATTCACAATCATGTCTATCGGAGACGCAATGGTAGGACAGATTCCTGCAACCTTAATTTCGATTGCATCAGGGATTGTCATCACACGAATTTCACATAATAACATGACTGACCTTGGGGCAGATGTTATTTCTGATACCTTTAAAAATGCGAATACCAATATCTTACTTGGTATTATGATGATATTAACATGCTTTATTCCGGGCTTTCCATGGCATTGGTTCTTAATGTTAGCAGTGCTTTTCTTTGCATTTGGCTTCAAAAATCATATCGCAAAATTCTATCATACAAAAATTCTTGGTAAGGATAAATTCGTTCCTGTTGACCCTAAAATGGAAGCTTTTTTGAATGAAAAAATTCCTCTTGGATCGACTGTTATTGAAATTGTTTTCTCTGAAGAGCTCTATGATCGCTTTGATACACAAATTTTACTCAAAGAAATGCGCAAAAAACGCAAGGAACTTATTGATTATTTTGGTATCTCTATTCCACCAATTTCAAAGGTTTATAGTCAGAAAAATATGCGTGAATATTTTTTCACGATTAATATTGACGGTATTCCGATGGCAGAAGCAGAGATTAACGCCGAAATGTTGCTTGTGAAAGCAGAACCTGATGTTTTACAGCTTGCAGAAGTTCCGCATGAAATTGCCTCTCAATCGCTTGGGCCGGGACGTAATTTCATGGTACCCATAACGCATGAAGATAAGATAAAAGAGATTGGCGTAGAATATTATACCCCACAAGATGCAATTATATATAAGGTTGGGGAGTGCTTACAGAATAATCTCAGCGCCTTTATGTCTTTACAAGAAGTGCAAGACTGGATTAATGACGCCAGTAAGACATTCCCTGATCTGGTGACTGAAGTCAAACAAGCTATCCAGCCACAGAAAATGACTGAAGTCTTTAAGAGATTACTAACAGATCAGATTTCTTTATCCAGCCGCAGGCCTCTATTAGAAGCTATCACCAACTGGGCAGGGCGCGAAGAAGATCCAGCCATGCTCGCTGAGCTCATACGCGTGACGATTCGTCGTCAGATATGTTTTTCCTGTGCGAATGAAAGCAAAATCATTGTAGCGGCAATCTTCGATCCCTCTGTTGAAGAGGTGATACGTCAATCTGTTCGCCGCACAAATTTAGGAGATTTTCTTGCATTAGAGCCCGCAATGGCAGAGCGTGTCATGGGGCATTTACGCAATATTTTAAAGGAACCACGCTTTATGTCGCCGGTTCCAGTTATTTTATGCTCGATTGATATTCGGCGTTTTGTCCGCAGCTATATCATCAAACAAGGTATAGATATCCCGGTTTTATCCCATCAGGATATAGCCGAAGATTTCACCGTGCAAGTGATCTATGCAATTAAATAATCTGATTAAGATTTATCTTTTTTCATTTTTGCAAGTGTTGGGCTGAACTCATCCTGAGTCAGCATACCGTCACCATTTTTATCTTTTTTTGCAAAATAGCCTTCTTTATAGGACATAAATTCAGACTTTGATATTTTACCATTCTTGTCTGTATCCATATTATTGAAGCGCTTAATCGCATATTGGCCTTTCTTATGACCGCCATGCTTCATATTTTTATGATTATCTGCCATTGCAGTATGCGGCATAAAACATGTCCCTAAAACAGCGACAACTGAAATAATAAGTGAAAATTTCTTTGACATTTTATCCTCCTGATAAGTCAGGCATAACATTTATCATATTATCCTGATAAAAAATAGCTTTTATTTTCAATGGGTTATAATACCATACGTAAAATAGCAAAAAGCGGTCCCTGAGCTATCCTTGGGCTTGTCGAAGGGCGAAGTGTTAGTTTTTTGCGCACTACTTTACCTTTCGCCCCCCTCAAACCCTTTGACAAGCTTAGGGACCGCTCAGATAGCGCCCAAGGATAGCTCAGTGAAAAGCAATAATGCGTAAATCCTATACAATATCAAAAATGAATTAAAGCGCTTGGTATAAGTTAAAAATATTATTGCGACAAACACGCCTTAAAATTTTTCCCTAGCAAATTCATCATCTCAAAATAATGATCCTTTCCGGGAGATAATCTTGATCCATGTGGGTCGATCTCAAAGATGCGTGCTTCAGTCCCCTCTATCACTTTTTCAACATTCTTTAGAGGGAATTGAGGCTCTGAAAAAACACATCTGATGTTATCAGCATGTAAACGCTGCCTTATGGCCTTCAGGCGCTTAATAGAGCTATTTTCATTTGGATCATATTTAATCGAGCCAGCAGCATTGAGATTATAATTTTTCTCAAAATATTGATAGGCATCATGAAACACAATAAAGGGGATATCAGCCTTTCCCTGCAATATATCACGTAGAGATGTATCAAGAGCTGCTATTTTTGCTGATAATTTTTCTGCATTCTCCTGAAAAAAGCGTGCATATTGTGGATGTCTCTCTGATAAAAAAGAAGCAACATAATCCGCAAGTGTCACTGCATTTCCTACATCTAACCAGATATGGAGGTCTTTAGAATAATCATCTAAGGATATTCTTTTATCTCTGTTATTTGCATCCGGAATAATATGGTCATCATCATCTTCCCAGACTATTCCCCTTCTGACTTTATGGAATTTTATTCCAGGAATATTTAAAAGAGGCTGAAATTTATCACCCTTACCATTATTCATCTCAAGTTTTCGCAAAAACTCTTCCAGAAGACTGTGAATATAAAAAACATGATCCGCTTTTTTCAGGGCTCTCACATGTGATGGCTTCAAAATAAAACCATGCGGAGACATTCTTTTCCCAACCAAAAGCGTAAGATCTGCTTTATCACCAACAATATTCGCCACAATACTATGAAGAGGCTTTATAGAGGTCACAATATGTATCTTACCATCATCAGCATAAGATATTTGCGTGCCAAATAACAAAATTGCCAATAGGGCAAATATTTTTCTCATGGAAATCATCCAGTCTTTTTCTGGATATATAAGCCTCATTAGACAGTAAAAACAATCATTTTATGAAATTTTAGCTTCAATAGAATTATCTTGCAGGAAATATAACACATCTTCGCTGGTGAAATAATCCAGCATGGCCAATTCCCGGAAAATCCGATCTGGACGCCCATAATAGCCCATCACATCAAAAAGCTCAGTGACTGGCTCCATTTTTTTCAGCTGAATATCCAGCGCATCCAACAACATTTTCAAACCAAGCTCAAAATAATGTGGATGCTGATATCCTAGAAAATGCTCTGCATCCTCTAATTTTACCCTCTGGGTAGATTTGATCTTCTTGAATAAGTCATTGTGAATACCAAAAAGATGAAACACATGTGTGACTTTGGCATTGATATTTTTACTCTTCGCATAGTCAAGAATACTATCAATATCTATCTGAAAACGCCCATTTTTTTCATGTGAAAGACGCTCAAAAACAGATATAGCATCTAAAGAATAATCTTCAGGACGGTAATCCACACTCTTTTCCGCACGCAGAGCATTCAACATATCTTCAGCAACCTGCGGGCTAATATTATATGACACCAGAAAATAATAGACATCCGCGCAAATCATCCGCCCCTGATCATCCATAAAAATATCAAACTCGTCTAATTCAATGACACCATCATATAAAAAGAACTTGGTTTTATCATCAAGCTGAGCCTGATAATCACGATATTTTTGCGGAGCAATGAATTTAATCACATAATCATAGAGTTTCTGTAGATTTAATATTCTTGTCCCATCTTCATTCTGATCTGAATGATTCATCAAAATAGCTTCTGCAAGCATTGGCAGGCGCTCGGGACTTTCATTAGGAAACACATCACGCAAAATATTTCTTAATAAATCCTTTGCTTTCAAGCGCGCTTCGGAGGGGTTATATCCAAAATATGCACACCATTCATCCATCTCAATGATCTGATTGCCATCAATATCAAAATGCGCCAGCGCCGCGCCAAGATAATTTTTATCAATCTTAAGTGCCATGATTTATCCCTACTCATGCCAATTTAAGCCACGGACATAAAAAAAGTGTTAACCTTGTGAGGCAGCTTCACTATATACCGATATAAAAATATTGAATATTGCATTGCACAATTTTATTTTTTTATATTTTGTGCAATGCAATATAAAAAATATTTGTAAAGTAATAAAATTATTTATTGATTTAAATAGAAAAATTTGCAAGGTTGTGTAAGAAAATTTTATTCAATCGGATCAATAGGAGAAGTGTGATGGTACAAATTACAGTTGAACAGCTTCCGCACGGTTTTGGACTAGAAAAACCTTTTTATGCAAGTTCCGGCGCTTCTGGTGCTGATTTATGCGCCGCAATTACAGATGAACTTATTATACCGTCTGGATATCGCAAGCTTGTGCCGACTGGATTGCGTATTGAATTGCCAGAAAATTTTGAGGCTCAAATCCGTCCACGCTCAGGTTTGGCAATGCGGCATGGTATCACAATTGTAAATGCTCCAGGGACAATAGATAGTGATTATCGTGGTGAGATTTCTGTTCTATTACTTAATCTTGGGGAAAAACCATTCCGAGTGCAAAGAGGGGATCGTATCGCACAAATGGTCATTGCACCTGTTGTTCAGGCTGAATTCAAGCTTGGTGTCGTTTCAATTGATACAGTGCGCGGCGAAGAAGGTTATGGATCAACCGGCGTAAAAATCAAAGCTGCTGGGTGATGATTTCTATATAGGGGAAAAACTGCTCAAAGATTATAATGTTTGAGTATAGTTTGAAAAATCAACCACGCATATGGCCTGAATGTTTCATATAATGATCTAAATAATGTGCAATATAACGCGCTGTGGTATCGACTTCTAAATTTATCTTCTGGCCGGCTTTATAGTTTTTTATAATCGTCTTTTCAAATGTATGGGGAATGATTGTTATATCAAACCCTTCGCTATCAGTGTTATTTATTGTTAAAGATACCCCATCCAAAGCAACTGACCCCTTTGGGGCAAGCAGAGGTAAGTGCTTTTTTGCAGGAATAATTTTTAATATCCAAGACATGCCTGATTTTTCTATGCTTTCAAGCAAAGCAACATCATCAACATGACCAGAGACATGATGCCCCCCCATATAATCACCAACACGCAGAGATCTCTCTAAATTAAGCTGATCTCCTTTTTTTAAGAAGCCTATATTGGTTTTTGCAACAGTTTCAGCGGAGACATCAAACCATAAAAAATCATCTTTCTTGGATGTTACCGTCAAGCAAGTCCCCGAACAAGCAATAGACTCTCCTAAGGCAATATCTTGTAAATCATATGAAGATGATATTGCTATCACTCTCTCTTCTTTGCCTTCAATATGCTGAACAGTTCCGATATCAGTTATGAGACCTGTAAACATTTAACCTCTTTCAACATACAATATAAAAAGGGCCTGTGATAAGAATCACAGGCCCTCACAAAAAATGATTTATACAGAATAATACATATCAAACTCAATTGGGTGAGGCGTATGTTCAAAATTATGAACTTCGCTCATTTTGAGTTCAATAAAGGCATCAATGAAATCATCACTAAAAACATCACCTTGTGTTAAAAATGTACGATCCTGATCGAGAGCCTCAAGAGCCTCACGCAAAGACCCACAAACTTGCGGTACATTTTTTAGCTCTTCTGGTGGTAAAGCATAAAGATCCTTATCCATGGCCTCACCTGGGTGAATTTTATTCTTAATCCCATCAAGCCCCGCCATAAGCAATGCAGCAAATGCAAGATATGGGTTGGCAGTCGGATCAGGGAAGCGTGTCTCAATACGCTTAGCCTTTGGTGAAGAAGAAAATGGAATACGGATAGAAGCCGAGCGATTACGCGCAGAATAGGCTAGTAAAACTGGTGCCTCAAAGCCCGGTATCAAACGCTTATAGCTATTTGTTGAAGGGTTGGTCAGAGCATTTAACGCCTTAGCATGCTTTATAATTCCGCCGATATAATAAAGACATGTCTCTGAAAGATCAGCATAAGATGATCCTGCGAAAGTTGGTTTTCCATCTTTCCATATAGATTGATGCACATGCATCCCTGACCCATTATCATTCTTGATAGGCTTTGGCATAAAGGTCGCCGTCTTGCCGTAAGATGCTGCCACCTGATGAATAGAATATTTATAAATCTGCATATGATCACAAGATGTAATCATATCCTGAAATTTTAATCCAAGCTCATGCTGAGATGGCGCAACCTCATGGTGATGTTTTTCAGGCACAACACCCATTTCCGCCATAGCTGATAACATTTCAGACCGCAAATCTTGCTCTGAGTCAATCGGTGGCACAGGGAAATATCCGCCCTTAGCCTTCGGACGATGCCCCATATTGCCCGTTTCAAAATGCTTCCCGCTATTATAAGGCCCTTCTTCGGAAGAGACTTTAAAAAATGTATGTTCCTGATCGACCTTAAACTGAACATTGTCAAAGACAAAAAACTCTGCCTCAGGGCCAAAGAAAACTGTGTCTCCTATTCCGGTTTCTTTTAAATAGTTCAGCGCATTTTTGGCAATAGAGCGCGGGTCACGTCCGTAAGATTCTTCAGTGGAAGGCTCAAGAATATCACAAAATAAAACTGCTGTTCTCTGGGCAAAGAATGGATCAAAAGTCAATGTCTCAAGGTCTGGCTTTAACAACATGTCTGATTCATTGATCGCCTTCCACCCAGCAATCGAAGAGCCATCAAACATTGAGCCCTCATTTAAAAAATCCTCATCAACCATATCCATGTGAAATGTGACATGCTGCCATTTTCCGCGTATATCTGTAAAACGTAAATCAAGAAATTCTATATCCTGATCTTTCAAAGTCTGCAAAATTTGCTGAGCTTTTGACATGTGGTATTATCCCCTTATTATGTAAAAAAAATTGGAATGATGTGCGCCCCTTAAAGAGCATCATGTCCGGTTTCCCCCGTTCGAATACGGATCACCTGCTCGACAGGAGAAACAAATATCTTCCCGTCACCAATGCGTCCTGTGCGCGCAACATCTATAATTGTATCAATCACTTTTGATGCAATATCATCTGTGACAACAACTGTGAGTAAAATTTTGGGAAGAAAATCAACAACATATTCTGCGCCGCGATAAAGCTCTGTGTGCCCTTTTTGGCGCCCAAATCCTTTTGCTTCGGTGATCGTTATCCCCTGCACACCAAGGTCTTGCAGAGCATCCTTCACATCATCAAGTTTAAAAGGCTTTATAATCGCCTCAATTTTTTTCATATCTTTCCCGAAATTTCATTTCGGATCATATGGATTTTTGAAATTTTCTCAAGCATTAAAATACAAAAAATCTCTGTTTCTTTAGAGATTTTTTTTGAAGATCAAAATTCTGCCTGAGCAACAGCATTTTTCGGCAAAAGCAAATATTTTTTTCCAGGACTGGCCAGATGGCTCGCCATAAATTCAGCATGGCTTCCCGTGCCAAAAAACACATCTCCGCGCACAGGCCCTTTGATGGCTCCCCCCGTATCCTGAGCAATCATCAAACGATGAAAAGCCATTTGGCGTCCATAATTCCGTGTATCTGGCACAACAACATTGGTTTCAACCCACATCGGCAAACCATAAGGATAAATTTTCCGATCAACAGCCAAAGAATATTCAGGCGTCAAAGGCACTCCGGCAGCGCCTTTTGCATATTCATGCGCACGATCAGTCTTCAGCTTAAAAAACACATAGGATGGATTTTTATTCATCACATATTGCGCTTTTTGTGGATTATTCTTTAACCAGATTTTAATCGCACGGGCTGACATTTTCTCACGTGGGATGTAATTTTTTTCGATCAGATATTTGCCAATCGCAAAATATTTATGCCCATTTTGATCCGCATAAGCTGCCTTGATCATTTTTCCATCTGGAAGCACAATCCGGCCTGAGCCTTGTATCTGTAAGAAAAAAGAATCAATCTCAGATGTCACCCAAATTAGTGGCTTGGCATGATTTTTAAGTGCTCCCCTTACAATTTGCGATCTTGGTGGATAAGGCTTTGAAAGCCCCTGAGGCGGTGCATATAAGGGATATTGATAGGCCCCACCCCGTTTATAGCTGCCATATAAAATTGGCTCATAATAGCCAGTAAATTTACTATTATCAGCAACCACTTCAACGGGCGTGAAATTATCTTCAAAGAAAAGATGCGCGCGCTCCGGGGAATAAATCTTCTGCTTCTGACAGAGCATCTTCCAGTCGCTAACATCTCCGAAATAGGGAGAATAAGCCAAAGCCGTCTTATAAGCACGTTTGGGAATTTGCGTACAGCTCTTGCTAAAAGCCACAAATGCATCTTTAGGGACAATACTGCGCCAATGGGTGAAATCTTCAAATTGTGCAGGCTTTAAATCTAATTTAACAGAAGCAGCCTCAGGGTCTTTTTTGGTCACAGGACTACCACAAGACGCCAAAACACTCAGCAATAAAGCCCATATTATATGGGCTGCCTTAAATTTGAACATATCACACGCTCTATTTTGCAATCAAAATCCATGCTGGCGAAGAAGATGTAAAGTCACGCTGCATGGTCCAGATATCCGTGACAACATGCACATGATCCGGGTCACCATGAATGATCTCCCCATTTTCATCTTTCAAAGACATGACATTTTGACTTTTAATTTCAATGGTCAGGGTTGCATCCTTCGCACCACATACCGCATCTTTGATAATAACAGATTCGATGGTCGTGATCACATTGGTATAATCATATTTTTTCTCAGCATAAAGCGCACGTAATTCAGAAAATTCCTTATAAATATCTGCTGAAATAAAATCTTTTACCTCATCAAGTGTGTTTTGTTCAAAAGCAGAAATAATCATATTATAAGCTGATTTTGCACCATCAATAAATTTATTCAGATGGAAAGCAGGATATTTCTCTTTGATCTCATTTAAAATCGCCGTGATTTTTTCCTGATTCTCTTTTGGCCCTGCAATAAAACGATGATGCGCAGAAACTGTCACCGGATGAATATCCTCTTCCTGTGGGGCCTTGGGGGCAAAATAATCATCTTGCATGTCAGTATCACTCTCAGAGGAAGAAGGAAATAGACTTGCATCTTCACTCTCGCGATAGTTTTTACGCTCCTGATTGCGCTTTTTAGGATCGTAGGGCGTTTGTCCCAGAACAGATCGTAAATTGTAAAATAAAAATCCTGCAACAACAGCAAGAATAAGTAAGGCAATCATATTCATACAAATGACCCTTTTGAATATGTAAAGTGATATATGTTTATCCTAAAAGGTGTAATGAAATAATGCGCTTGAATCAAGTCTGATGAAGTGTGGATAAAGTTTGGGATATATGTGCAATTGGTGTTTGTGGCAAAACACCATGCCCTAGATTAAAAATATAAGGCCCTGTCTCATAAAGACGTTTGAGCTCTAATGTTTTTGAGATCAGCTTGTCTCCCCCTGCAAGCAGCAAAAAGGGATCTAAATTTCCCTGCACAGCACAATTTTTCTGAAAAGCCTGCATATCATTTATAGACACAGATTGATCACAGCCCATTACATCACATCCGCTTTCCCGGGCATAATCCTTATAAGCCCCCCCTGCCCCACGCGGAAATCCAACCAGCGTGACATTGGGATATTGTGCTTTCAGCGATGAAAAAATCTGATAATGCGGTTTTAAAACATAATCTGTGAACAGTTCTGGGGATAAAAAACTCGCCCAGCTGTCGAAAATCTGAATTGTATCACAGCCTGCCTCAATTTGTTGTCCCAGATAAGATATAATCTGAGCCGTGAGATGCGCAATAAGTGCTGCAAAAGCCTCAGGGTTACGATGGGCAAAGAGAAATGTCTCTTGATTATGCAGCTGACTGCGGCCCTGCAACATATAAACAGCCAATGTCCAGGGGGCTCCACAAAAGCCAATCAGTTTTTTTTCTTTTGGCAAAGCTTTTCGCGTTAAAGTGATAGCCTCTAAGACAGGCTGCACGATTGATCTATCATAATCTTCAAGAGAGAACACATCATCTGGCTTATAGAGTGTCTCGACGAGCGGTCCGCCCTTATGCTCATCAATCGTAACATCATATCCCAGCGCATGTGGAACAGTTAAAATATCAGAGAAAATAATCGCATGTGAAAAATCAAAACGTCTGATGGGTTGTAATGTGACTTCACATGCCATGTCCGGAGAAAAGCATAAATTGAGAAAGCCCCCTGCCCTTTTCCTGACTTTGCGATATTCTGGCAAATAACGCCCAGCCTGGCGCATGAACCAGACCTGTCGGTTTTCACCCATAAATAATCCTAAATATTTAAAAAAATTGTGTTTGTATTAGAAGCATGTATAACGTGAGTCCATATTTTTCACAAGTTTCACAGTTGCTTTATCCACAGATATATTCTTTTTAGAAAAACTGTGAATAAATTGAATATCTTTTAATGTGTTTTATTTTATAATATAAAAAATTGTATAAATTTGTGGATAAAAATGTGCATATATTTTTTTATGTTATTATCCACATTTCAGAGCCTTTTGTGAAAAATATGAACCAACATGAATTGAACTATGGGGATAAAAAATATCCTGTGTATGATGTAAAGTTTTTCACAATCTTATCCACATATTGAGAAATTTAAAATATGCGTATTTGTCTGATTGTCACCGGCGGTATTGCAGCTGTGAAAATTTACGATCTTGTTCGTAAATTGATACAGGATAATCATCAGGTGACATGTGTATTGACAC
>JBCCNR010000023.1:0-11631 GCA_039025725.1 Pseudomonadota bacterium
CGGCAAATCATCATCCGATAAGAGTGATTGGGGGCTTATGGTTTTTGATGGGCTGAGAAGATCAAGACAAAAAATAGATAATTTTAAAAATGTAAGAACACTGTAAAAACAGACTAAAATAACGCCAACGATGGAAATGGTTTCTTTTGAAGCGTACCACATACCAAAGATAAACAGTCCAGCAAAGAAACCAACAGATAGGCTTTGCCATAATGCGGGCCCTCTTTCTGCGCTGATATTATCATGCAGACCACAATGTCTTTTTGCGGCAACTTCAACTTCATTCTCTGGAAGCGTATGAAAAAAGCTTTTATCCTTCAAAATCACATTTATGATCCTTTTACTTTCTCAGAAAGGCCGGTATTTCATCAAGATCAGTGAAAGATTGCGGATCATTTTCCATGGTTTTGACATCTGCATAAATGTCTCTTTTGTCAGGACGCTTCGATTTCTTACTTTTATTTGATCGCTTGGAAGGCTTTTTATCATCGGAAGATTTCTGACTGTCAAAAGAGAGGCCAAATTCTTCCGTTGATACAAGGTCAATATCTGTCTGAATAAACTCTTTTACAGCCGCAAGCGCCTTGGATTGACGCTCATCATTTTGATCCACAAAACTATATGCCGTTCCTGTTCTGCCGCCGCGCCCTGTTCGTCCTACGCGATGCACATAATCTTCGGCATGATAAGGCATATCAAAATTAAAAACATGGCTGACATGCGCAACATCAATACCGCGCGCTGCTACATCAGTTGCCACCAAATGGCGCAGTTTCTGTTCCCGAAATTGATCTAGAACATGCGTACGAATATTTTGCGGAATATCGCCATGCAAAGCAGCTGTGGAATACCCATGACGCATGAGAGATTCGCTTAATTGGCCAACTCCGCGCTTTGAATTACAAAAAATAATTGTATTGCCGGGGTCAAGCTGTTCAAGCAAAGCGCGCAATAAAACACGCTTTTTCATCTCTGGGACTGAAATCAGATATTGTGTTACATTTTCATTGGTGGTCTTTTCAGGTGCAACCTCAACACGCACTGGCGCTGACATGAATTTTTCTGCAATTTGCGAAATATCTGCCGGCATCGTGGCGGAAAATAACAATGTTTGCTTTGTAAAAGGTGTAATAGAACAAATTTTTTCAATATCCGGGATAAATCCCATATCCAACATGCGATCTGCTTCATCGACCACAAGATGTTGAACATCGCTTAGCAGCAATTTTCCGCGCTCATATTGATCGATAAAGCGCCCGGGTGTTGCAATCAATATATCAACACCATCATCAATTTTTTTTTCCTGCGCTTTTGAGGATGTTCCCCCAATCAGGAGAGCCATATTCAGCCCTAAATTTTTAGAAAATTGTTCACAGGCTGCTAAGACTTGTCCGGCAAGTTCGCGCGTAGGCTCTAAGACAACGCAGCGCGGCATCCGCGCCCTGGCACGTCCGCCGGCCATTCTGGTTAAAAGCGGGAGCAGAAAAGCTGCTGTTTTACCCGTCCCGGTTTGGGCGATGCCTAACACGTCCCGTCCATCAAGTGCAGGCCCTATTGTTTTTTCCTGTATGAGGGTTGGTGTTTCAAAGCCAATTTCAGTAAGAGTTGATAAAAGACGCGTATGAAGCTGAAAATCCTGAAATTTCATTTATGATGGGGCCTGTTGAAAGAAAATAATGTTTGATCTTATTCAATAAATAGAATTATATAGCATCTTATAGTTTATTTTTTTTGATATTACAACTTTGGTTTTTAAAGATATTTATGAGTAATTTCATTATGCCGCAATTCATACAGAAGATATAAATTTCATGCGCGATCTTTTACTGATACCGGGTCTTTTGAACAATGCTGCACTTTTTAGTGGTCAGGTGAATGAGCTTTCAAATTATTGCAATTTCACGATTGCAGATCATACAAAATTTGAGACCATTGCGCAGATTGCCGAGGATATATTAGAAAACCAGAACGCGCCGGAGCATTTTGTGCTAGGGGGGCTTTCCATGGGCGGCTATATCGCCATGGAGATTTTACGTCAGGCCCCTGAGCGTGTAAGGGGTTTGATTTTGATGAATACATCGGCGCGCAAGGATACGCCTGAACAGACGGAGCGCCGGAAATCCTTTATCAAAGTCACGGAGACTGGTCGTTTTAGAGGGGTGACACATCATTTATTGCCAAATCTTGTGCATGAGCAATTTGTGAATGATCCGCTTGTTTCGAATGTTATTTTTGATATGACACAAGAGGTCGGACGTGAAGGTTTTATCCGGCAACAAAGAGCGATTATCAACCGCATTGACAGTCGCAACAGTTTAAAGCGTGTGAATGTTCCTGCCTGTGTGATTGTGGGTGATGATGATAAGCTGACACCGCCTGACAGAGCGCGTGAAATGGCGCAATTATTGCCATCAGCAGAGCTGCATATTATTGCAAAATGCGGGCATCTTTCGGCACTTGAACATCCGGGCGAAGTCAGTGAGATCATCGCGACTTTTATGATGAAGTGCCGCAACTTATACCAAGTGCCTTAATTCATTTTGAATATTGTACCTATCGTAATTATTATATATCAGGTGTTTGGTCCCAAGAGGAGATAATTTTAATGAACTTTACAAAGTGCAGTTATGCATTTAGTTAGGAGCAATTTTCTCTCAATGGAAGAGGCTGAATCCTGTTTAATAAATACATTTTAAACGAAATAATGATGTATCATTATGGTGTGTAATTTTAATAATTTTTATCGAATAATGGGACAATAATAGACATAAAATAATTCATATATAGAGTAAATTTTTGAAAAAATACCTTGTAAATTGTGCAAAAATAGAACAAAATACAAGGTATGTTGTCGCGTTGGATTACACAAAACTTAAAAGAAGAAATCAATATAAGCCCTGCTGTGGCTTTGCTGGGTGCACGTCAGATTGGTAAAACAACACTTGCCAAGATGGTATCCAAGGATATTGCGGCTCTGTATCTTGATTTGGAAGCCCCCGAAGATTTAGCTAAATTAACGGATGCTTCGCGCTTTTTAAAAGAGCATAATGATAAACTGATTATTATCGATGAAATTCAGCGTGCCCCTGATCTTTTTATGGTGCTCCGTGGCATTATTGATCATAACCGATCCCTCGGTAAAGATGAAAAACAATTCTTGCTCTTGGGGTCTGCATCTATGGATTTATTAAGGCAATCTTCTGAAAGTTTAGCAGGACGTATTAGCTATATTCACATGACAGGTTTAAATATCTTTGAAGTTGATCAAGCAGATATAAAAGAAATTTGGTTGCGTGGTGGTTTCCCAAACATTGCACTTTCAAAAAGTGATAATATTGCGATGCGTCGCCTTGAAAACCTTATTCGTACATATTTAGAGCGTGATGTTCCTCAAATGGGATTTACGGTGTCAGCCAGTAAATTACGGCGTTTATGGACAATGCTTGCCCATCTACAAGGGGAAACAATTAATTATTCAAAACTGGCAAGCAATTTAGAAATAGAGCGTAAAACCGTCAATCATTATCTTGATATCTTAACTGATTTACTTCTTATTAGACGAATAGAACCATGGTTTGTTAATGTGAAGAAGCGTCTTGTTAAATCACCGCGTTATTATGTGCGAGATAGTGGGATATTGCACCGCTTATTGGGTATTGGTGATTATAATGCACTCCTATCAAATCCTATCTTAGGGAAAAGCTGGGAAGGTTTTGTGATAGAGAATATTCATTCTGTTTTGTCACCGCTTGCAGAAACATATTTTTATCGTACATCAGCAGGTGCAGAAATTGATCTTGTGATCAAGATGCCGAATGCGGATATATGGGCGATAGAAATTAAATATGGTTCTGTTCCCCAAATTGGGAAACATTTCAGCAACACATGTGATGATGTGGATGCCGTACGTAAATATGTTGTTTATGGTGGAGATGATGAATTCCCCATAGGGGAAGACATTCGCGTGGTATCATTAAAGAAAATGATGCAAATTCTGCAAGAGAATTAAAATTTACTCCAAAAACCATCGTTTTTGATAAATGATATTTATGGTAAATTATACCCAATGTGAAAGCATAGCTGTTTAGCCCCAAGAGAAGGTGTTTAGTTTTAGTATTAAATAGCTAGCTTCTATAATTTCACAATATTATCAAACTCTTTATATATATGTTTTGTCGCATTGCGCGTATCCACAATAAGCGGCACATGCTGCGCGAGGTGTTTCCAGTCAATTTGATCATGGTCAGTCATGATGATGGCAGCATCATGGTGCTGCAATGCCTCCTGAGACATATCACATTTTTTAAGATGCTGATAATCTTGCAAATGTTCTGCGCGCACATAAGGGTCATAATAAGACAAATTAGCCTTACGTTGTGTCAAAAGTTTTATAACTTCCTCAGAGGGGCTTTCCCGCGCATCATCTATATTTTTCTTATAGGCAAGACCAATAATCAAAATATTCGATCCATTGATAGATTTTGCAAAACGATCATTTAAAGCTTCCGCAAGGCCAGAGACCACATATCGGGGCATAGATTGATTGATTTCAGTTGCAAGGCGTATAAAGCGCGTTTCGACTTTATGCTCGTTACTTTTCCACGTCAGATAAAGCGGATCAATCGGGATACAGTGCCCCCCTATGCCCGGGCCCGGATAAAAAGGCATGAAACCAAATGGTTTGGTTTTGGCAGCCTCAATCACATCCCAGATATCAATACCCATTACGGCGAAAACCGTTTTGAGCTCATTGACTAAGCCAATATTGACCGCCCTAAAAATATTTTCCATCAATTTCGCTGATTCAGCAATTTTCGTCGATGTTACTGGAACTGTCTGCGCAATAAAAAGATCATAAAATGCGGTCGCAAGTTTTAACGCAATAGCGCTATCCGCCCCAATGATTTTGGGTGTTGTACTTGTCTGGAATGTTTTATTGCCGGGATCTTCACGCTCAGGGGAGTATGCAATAAAAAAATCTTTGTCAGACTGTAACCCGGAGCTCTCTAAAATAGGTTTTAGCAACTCTTCGGTTGTGCCGGGAAAAGTCGTTGACTCCAATATGATCATCTGGCCGGGACGCAAATATCTTGCGATGGTCTCAGCGGCATCTTTAATATATGTCATATTCGGATCGAGATTGCGCGTCAAAGGTGTTGGAACACACATCACGATGATATCCGCATATTCCAACATATTCGGATCAGAAGAAGCCGACGTTAAACCATTTTCGTGCAGCATCTTAAGCGCATCAACATCCAGATCTTTCAGGAAAGGCTTTGCAGCGTTAAAATCTGCAACTTTCTGATCAGAAACATCAAAGCCAATAGTTTTAATATTTTGTCGCCCCATTGTCAGCAAAAGCGGCATGCCGACATATCCTAGGCCGACGACGCCAACTGTCAGGCTCTTATTCTGAATATGCTGCATGAGCTTATCAGAGATCTGTGTCTGTGACCTATGGGAGGGTTTTTCTAAAATATCTTTTGGCATTCTTGGTCACATCATAATTAAACATTTGTGAAACATAAAACAAAAAATTGTCATTCATTAAATATCATATCTGACGAGAGAAAGACAATAAAAAATTCTTTTTTACCCTAGACCAATAATGATTTCAGCAAAGTTTGCCTTGCACTGAAAAATTTTAGCGCGTACGATTTGCGCAAAACATCCTAAAATAGGTTCAATCTCATGTTGTTCTTCTTGCATAAAAGCAAAAATATTATAGTCTCGCTTTTTACTTTTGTGGTGATAATAATTATGTCTGGCCATGCATCATATGCGCAGCCCGTCAGTCTTGAAGTCAATGCACAAAAATTTGAACCTTTGCCCATTGCAATCCCGGACTTTCAAAGCAATGCTCCGAAAATTGCCATAGATATAAAAAATATTGTTGAGAATAATCTAAAAAATTCTGGTCTTTTTCGTGTTATTCCGAGCACATCCTATCTGGAAAAACCTCAGATTGGGCAAGTGCCTAACTTTGAAAATTGGCGCCCTCTTGGCGCTGCGGCCCTGCTGGTCGCAGATGTTCAGCTGAATGACAATAAGACTTTACAGCTTTCCTTTCGCCTTTGGGATAGCTTTACTGGTCAGCAGCTTTTCGGGCAAAAACTTTCTGGTCAGATATTTTCTCTAAGGCGTCTTGCGCATAAAATGTCTGATGCTGTTTACACCCAATTAACAGGCGAAGGGCCCTATTTCGATAGTAAAATTATCTTCATTGATGAAACCGGATCAAAAAAGCGACGTCGTAAAAGACTGGCAATCATGGATCAGGATGGCGCGAATATGCGTTATTTGACACCAAAAAATGAATATGTTTTGTCTCCGCGTTATAGCATGCGTGCCCAGAGAGTTGTCTTTACTACTCTTAATAAGTCAGGATCATCTTTGCATCTTATGGACCCAAGCACTGGCGCGCGTGAGAGAATTATTCAATATCGTAATAAAATGGTTTTTTCTCCTGCACTGTCACCCGATGGGCAAAAGATCGCCATGAGCGTTGAAAATGGTGGCAATACAGATATCTATATTTACAATATTGCGACGCGTCGTATGTATCCTCTCACGAGTGGATTTTCGATTGATACTTCTCCTTCATTTTCTCCGGATGGGCAGCAGATTGTTTTCAATTCAGATCGCGGCGGTGCACAGCAACTTTATACTATGAGCATCAATGGTGGGCAGCCGAAGCGTATTTCTTATGGGTCAGGACGTTATGCAACACCAGTCTGGTCACCCAAAGGAGACAAGATTGCATTTACAAAAATGTCAGGTGGGAATTTTTCTATTGGCATCATGTCGCCTGATGGCACAAATGAGCGCATACTCGCATCAAGCTTTCTCGATGAAGCGCCATCATGGGCGCCGAATGGTCGCTCAGTGGTTTTCTTTCGTCAGATGGCTGGTGTGCGCGGACAATCTGCGCTTTATAAAGTGGATATTTCAGGCTTTATCCCGGAACAACGCGTAAAAACACCACATTATGCATCTGACCCATCATGGTCACCATTGCTGAATTGACGCAATATCGGAATAAGTGTATGGTGATATTGCATAATATTTGCCTAATACTAATATAAGTCTTTTTTAGCAGAGCATGAATTACAAGCATATATATCACGCAGGAAATTTTGCGGATGTTCTGAAACATAGTGTTCTGATACTTGCCTTACAGTCTTTGCATGAAAGTAACAGACCTTTTTTTGTCTTGGATACACATGCCGGCAGAGGACGATATAATCTTAATGCTCCTGAGGCTTTGAAATCAAAAGAAGCAGAGCAAGGCGTTCATCGCGCTCAGATGCTTCCCGAACAGAGCTTTGTGCTCAAGACTTATCTTGACGAGATTTTGGCTTTCAATCCAGCGTCTGATTATATCAATATATATCCTGGGTCTCCTGCGATTATACAAAAATTTCTGCGGAATAATGACAAGGCTGCTTTTTGTGAGCTCAATGAAAAAGAATTTTTTAAACTTCATGCGCTGTTCCATGATGATAAACGCATAAAGACCGTGCGCGGCGATGGCTATGAAGCGCTTTTGTCATTTATTCCTCCGCGAGAGAAACATGGTCTTGTGCTTGTTGATCCTCCTTTTGAGAGGAAAAATGAAATCATGCTGCTGGAGGATGCTATTTTAACAGCATGGAAAAGATGGCCAAACGGAACTTTTATTCTATGGTATCCTGTCAAAGATCAAGCTATTTTCGATGCACATTATGATAGATTAAATCATGCTATTCAGTCAGACATTGCATGTTATTCCCTTCGAATACCTTCGCATTTTCTAGCTAATATGAAGGCCTTGCAGGAAACAGCTATTATTGTTATCAACCCGCCACATGCTTTACAGAAACATCATCATAATATTGATCATTTGGCCGATGAGATGTTTTTTGACGTAATGCATACTAAAAGCTATGCCTAATACCAAGCATCTTAATTCATTTTCGATATTGTACCTATCATAATTATTGTATAAGCAGTTTAAAGTGATTTTCTCTCTCACGCCAGTTGGCTTAAGCCAACAGCTCCGAGGGGGCGCGCAACAATGCGCGGCGCCCAGTCGGGCGCTCTACCAAAAGCACTTAATAAAAAATCGTTTAGGGCTTTTGGTATAAAACACTCTAAAAGCGAAAATAAAGAGTGTACTTTTAAGTAGCTTTGCGTTACAAGCATATACATAGCCCAACATATAGTAATAGTTTAAATGGATTGCAACGTAATATTCTCAACGCGCAATAATATACAAAATTATGTGCTTCTTAAAGGGCGATGATGTGACAGCCTTACAAAAAAAGAATAAAAAAACGACTTCTAAACCCAAAAAAGAAGCGGATCAGCCGGGTCAAGATGCGGCAAATAATGAAATTCACTGGGTTGGAGTTGGCGCGTCCGCTGGTGGCCTTGAGGCCATAAGAGAGCTGATTAAACATTTTCCGGAAAATGCCAATAATATCACTTGCATTATCGCACAGCATCTTTCTCCGAAATATCAAAGTATGATGGTGCAGATATTAGAGAGAGAAACCACCATTCCTGTTGTTGAAGTTAAAGACGGAACGGTTCCAAAAGCGAGAACAATTTATATTACACCACCAAATTGTGATATCATTGTTAAAGATAAAATATTACGTTTGCGCGAACTAACTGAGGAGCACCGCCCCAAGCCATCAGTTGATCTCTTTTTCAGCACAATGGCGGAAGAATTAGGTGAGCGCGCCATTGGTGTTATTATTTCAGGGACTGGTTCTGATGGGTCGCACGGCGTTAAAGCTATACGCGCGGCTGGTGGCATGAGCATTGCACAAACGATTGATACTGCAAAATATGATGGGATGCCGAACAATTCCATTAACACAGGCTGTATTGATTTGATATTGCCACCACAAGATATCATCCCGAAGATTATTTCTTATATTGACGCGCCCAATCACCTTAAAACGATAAAAGTAGAAGATGAAAAACGCACTGTTATGCAGGAGCTCATGCATCTTTTAAAAGTCAGAAGTGGTGTTGATTTTAAGGACTATAAAGAGGGCACGATTTCGCGGCGTCTTAATCGTCGTATGACGGCTTGTGGTGTATCGGATTTGGAAGAGTATTTGGGATATGTGCGTGAAAACCACTCAGAGCTCGATTGTTTCTTCCGAGACATCATGATCACAGTGACGCGCTATTTTAGGGATAAAGAGTCCTTTGATACTCTAAATGATAATATACAAAATATTATTTATCAAAAGCAAGAAACTGATCCGATTAGAATATGGGTGCCTGGCTGTGCCACAGGAGAAGAAGCCTATTCAATCGTTATTCTTTTTGCTGAAGCTGTTGGTGGTATTAATAGATTAAAGCAAAATTATGATTTTCAACTTTTTGCAACAGATATAGACGTTGAGACCCTTGCAATAGCGCGTAAGGGGGTTAGCTCTCTGAGTGCACTTGATGAAATCCCTGAAAATTTAAAGAATAAATATTTCAATATGAAAGAAGATCGCTTTGAGGTCATAAAACCTGTTCGCGATATGGTTGTTTTCTCAAAGCATAATGTTTTTGATGATCCGCCTTTTTTGCGCCTTGATCTTATTTCATGTCGAAACTTACTGATATATTTCAACAATAAGTTACAAAATACCGTGATGGGTTTATTTCATTATGCTTTAAATCCATCGGGATTAATTTTTCTCGGAAAATCTGAAGCTCTGGGAGAGTCCAGTAAGCTTTTTACGTCTGTTAATAATAAAGCCAAGATTTTTAGACGAAAGTTAATTTCAACCAATGAAAAAGAGAGCATTTCACGTGTTCTGGGAACGCTTAGACCACGTGTGGAGGCAACATCATTATCGAAAAAAACATTACCCAATCATGATTTACCAGATGCCGTCATTCGTGCATTGGCACCTGACAGTCTTTTAATTGATGAAAATATGGATGTGTTGCGTATTTATGGGGATGTGCAGCCTTACACGCAGCTTTCACCGGGGGCGGTATGTACAAATTTATTATCGCTTGCGCGCAAGGAATTCAGACAAGAGTTGCGCGCATTGGTTTATAAGGTCCTGAGAGAACAAAGAGAAACCGCAAATCTTATCAAAAAAATTAAAATTAGTGGCAAACTAGAACGTGTTGATATTTCTGTTAGGCCACTTTTTTTAAAGAGGTCTCCTGATTCTATTCTGTTGATTTCATTTGAAATTATTCAAAATAAGAAAGGGGCATCTACAAACGAAACAGAAGATGTATCGAGCAACCCGCTTATTTCAGAGCTTGAGCAAGAATTACGTGCAACGCGTGAACATTTGCAAACAGTCGTTGAGGAGCTTGAAACATCAAATGATGAATTACAATCCACCAATGAAGAGATGCAATCTACCAACGAAGAATTGCAGTCTGCCAATGAAGAGTTGGAAACCACCAACGAAGAATTGCAATCCACCAATGAAGAGCTAATGACCGTAAATGACGAGCTTCAGGTAAAATCAGCTGAGCTTATGGTAACAAATGAAGATCTGGAGATTATAAAAGAGAGCATTGATATTCCACTTCTTGTTGTTGATAAAAATTTGGTTATCACACGTTATAACGAAGCAGCGCAAATGATTTTCATACTTGGATCGCATGCAGCTGGAAATTCTTTGACATCTATCGGTACAAAAATTGATCTTTCCAATTTGCGCCAAAATGTCATGCGGGTCATTGAAACCTCTGAGACTTTCACGCAACAAATTGAAGATGGAGATAAAAGTTTCATTGAACGTATTATGCCATGTCGTGATGGTTTAGGGGTTATAAAAGGTGCGATACTGACTTATATTGATAATACACATGAACAGCATATTCTGCATGAGCTTAAGGATACACAAGAGCGGCATGATCTTGCCATTAGGGGGGCGAATGCTGGTATCTGGGATTGGAATATTGTAACAGGCGAGATGCACTGGTCTCCATTATTTCTCAAGATGTTGGGGATTTATGATGAGCATTTCAGTCCCTCTCTTGAGATCCTTAAGAAAGCTATTCATGAAGATGATCTTTCCGATTTTGAGGCTATATTGGAAGCACATCTCCATAGAGGGTTTGAATTTAACGTCGAATTTCGAGCTATAAAAGATAATGGTACTATTATATGGTTAAATATGCGCGGGGAAGCGATATGGAATCATAATAAAAAGCCGATACGTATGACGGGCTCTGTTTACGATGTCACTGAGCGTGTGAAGTCTATTGAAAACCTACAAAGAAATAATCAGGCCCTTGAGAGATTTGCGCATATTTGTTCACATGATCTGAAAGAGCCTGCAAGACTTATTGAAAATTTTGCTGATCTTTTCCATTCAAATTATGGCAGTGTTTTGGATGATATGGCCAGAGAATATCTTACGCAAATACAAGATAGTGCCAGGCGTATGCAGGCTATGATTGGTTCGATCTTAAAATATTCAAAAGTTGAGAGCAAAACTTTGGATCTATCTACTTTTCCTCTTCAGGAAGAAGTTGATAAAGTGCTTGCAGATTTGCAGCTCTCGATCAGGGAAAAAAATGTGGAGATACAGTTAGGCTCTTTGCCTATTATTTATGCTGACCGTATCCAGATATATCAGGTTTTGCAGAATATTATCTCTA
>JBCCNR010000024.1:0-11568 GCA_039025725.1 Pseudomonadota bacterium
CCAATGATGGATTGGACAGACCGTCATTGTCGCTACTTCCATCGATTGATCTCAAAACATGCTGTTCTTTACACAGAGATGATCACTGCTAAAGCTATTATCAATGGTGACCGAGATCATTTATTGCAATTTAACCCGGAAGATCACCCTGTTAATTTACAAATTGGGGGGAGTGACCCAGAAAAATGCGCTGAGGCTACGAACATTGCTATAGATTATGGATATGATGAAATTAATCTGAATGTTGGCTGTCCGTCTGATCGGGTGCAATCTGGGCGCTTCGGAGCCTGCCTAATGCGCGAAGCCGATCTTGTTAGCAATATTATACATAAAATGCAAAATGTTGTAAATGTCCCTGTAACTGTTAAATGCCGATTAGGCGTAGATGATCAAGACCCATATGCGACATTGCCCAATTTTGTAGAGAAAATGGCGGTTGCAGGTGTTAAACATCTGATTATTCATGCACGTAAAGCGTGGTTAAATGGCCTTTCACCAAAAGAAAATCGCACAGTGCCGCCGCTTAATTATGACCTTGTTTATGATATAAAAAAATCTTTTCCAGATGTAATGATTACACTGAATGGTGGCGTAAAAACAATTCAAGATGTGCAAACGCACCTTAAATTTGTTGATGGTGTTATGATTGGAAGAGAAGCTTATCATAATCCATGTCTTATGATGGATGTTGACCCTGTTTTATATGGCGGTACAAAAACGGATTATGCAACAATTATCAATAAAATGAGTGCATATATTCAAAATGAAATGTCAAAGGGGCAAAAGTTTCAAAATATTGCCAGACATATGCTTGGTTTTAGACATGGACAGCGCGGTGCACGAAAATGGCGGCGTTATATTACAGAACAAAGCCATAAACCAAATGCAGATGCTGAAATTATTCAAAAAGCCTTCACATTTTTTGAGGATACTATGAATGTCCACACGCCCTAAAAAGGCTCCGAGCCCGGTGCAAGCGTCACACGCAAACCATCAAATTCTGGCTTCATAATAATCTGACAGGATAAACGAGAATTATCCTCGACATCCGGCGCCGTATCTAACATATCAAGCTCTTCATCTGTCGGCGCGATAAGCTTTTTCTCCCACTCTTCTGCAACATAGATATGACATGTGGCGCATGAACATGCACCACCACATTCCGCCTTAATGCCAACGTCCCAGTCGCGAATAATCTCCATCACACGCCAACCGACCTCAGCTTCGAGAGCATGTTCTTTGCCATCATGATCCGTGACAAAAATTTTCATGCAACCACACCAAGCTTATTTTGCAAATTTGTCGAAGATGTTGTATATTGAAAACGGAATTTCTTTTCTGGATAAACAACCGAAAAGGCCCCTTTCGCCATCAAAGCAGCCTCGTGGAAGCCTGAAAGAATAAGTTTTTGCTTGCCCGGATAGGTATTAATATCCCCAATCGCAAAAATTGACGGAACATTTGTCTGAAATTTTTCTGTATCAACCGGCACAAGATTATTCTCTAAATATATGCCAAAGCGATCAATAGTCCCCGGTTTCATCGTCAGCCCATAAAAAGCCAGCATCATATCAGCGTCAATTTTATGGTCTGCACCATCGCTTTTCCGAGTGACCTCAACAGAAGAAATTTGCGGTGCATCGCCATGTAAAGCCTTTAATTTTGCGATTTCAAGCTGCATCTTGCCATCTTCCACAAGCTTTTTCATCTTGGAAACACTATCCGGAGCCGCGCGGAAACCATCACGATGATGAACAAGTGTAACAGATTTGGCAAAGTCCTGAAAATATATACACCAATCCAGTGCAGAATCTCCGCCACCTGCAATCACAAGATTTTTGTCTTTAAAGCGCTCTGTTTGTTTCACAGCATAAAATACAGAATGACCTTCATAAGCTTCTAAATTGACAAGAGAAGGCTTTTTAGGTGAGAACACTCCGCCACCAGTGGCAATAACAATGACTTTTCCTTGAATCACATTGCCATCAGATGTTGTCAGGCGCCATCCCGCATCGGTTTTATCCAAAGTTTCCGCCGTTTGTCCAAGAAAAAATTTAGGATCAAAAGGCTTGATTTGCTCCATGAGATTGTCAGTTAAACCTTGTCCCGTAATTGTTGCAAAAGCCGGAATATCGTAAATCGGTTTTTCCGGATAAAGCTCTGCACATTGTCCGCCAACCATATCTAATGTATCAATCAGCGCCGCCCGCATATCATATAGGCCTAACTCAAAAACTGCGAAAAGCCCAACAGGGCCTGCACCTATAATAATAACATCTGTTTCGTGTATATTTGACATAGTCTCTAAATCTAAAATTGTTTTTCCGGAAGGTGGACAATCATGCCCTCCATAGCCGGAGTTACGGTAATTTGACAAGATAATCTGCTATTCGGTTTTACGTTGAAGGCAAAATCTAACATATCTTCTTCCGCCGGCTGAGCAGGCTCAATTTTATCCATGAAATCATTTGCAATGTAAACATGACATGTCGCACAGGAACAGGCACCACCACAATCTCCGTCAATGCCGGGAATATCATATTTTAACGCGCCCTCCATCAGTGACAAACCTTCATCGATCTCTATATCATGCTGCTTTTTGCTTTCTTCAACGAAAGAAATCTGAACCATCTATTCCCCGGAAACTCTCTAAAAATGAGACATCTAAGCCAGTGATGATTTTGGTAAAATTTGTACCTATTTCGTAAGGTACGAATTCATTTGTTATCATCATGAAGTAAGATGTCGGCTAAAAATAGCATCTTTTAGCGTATTTTGTTCCTTTTTAAAAGCAAAATCAGATGTTATACTCTGTTTAAGTTTATAGAGATTTATGATTTTAAGGGATACTTTAAGAAGATATGTGAAAAAAAACAGATATATATTAACTGCTCTTATAAGCATAATGGTCTGCTTATTTTCTCCTGCATTTGCTGAGAAAGCTGATTTTATACCATGCGAAGCTGAACCCAGAGATCGTTTTTCATGTGCGCTTGACCCTGAAATTGAAGCATATTATTGCGCGCTCTCGCCCGTAGAAAGAGCCGCTTATATCAATGCTCTCATTAGAAAAATGGATGTTATTTATGCTAAGAAAAGGCCTCTAAATTATAATTTACAAGCCGATAGAAAACAGAAAAAAACCATTGAACAAGCATTTGTTTATAACCCAGATTTCTATCCTGAGCAGGAGACAGCTTACAAGCTTGGTGTGCTTCATTCTGGATTAAGCTGTGAAATTGTAGATTATAAAATCTCATCGCAATATTTTGCAAAGGCTGGACGCAAGCCCGAAAGCTATCTCGGGGCAGGCATCGCGGCCTATAAACATAATCCAACTTCTGAATATCGCATGACATATATTAAGCGCGCGATAAACCATTTTGAAATTGCAGCAAGATTGGGGCTCGAGCAAGGTTATAAAAATGCTATTTATTTGCTGGAAACCTACTTTCAAGATGAACAGAAAATAAGACTTGCGCGATTAAAAAAACAATATGCTCGCTTTAAAAATATTCAAAAAATTGAAAATCAATAAACAGATTTATTATCATGCCGAGAATAAGCATTGTCAAAACCTGCATATCCAAAAGCCTTTAATGTCTGCGTTATAACATCTTTTGTTGTTGTTAGCTCTGCTTTGAGATCGTCTAACTTGGATAGAATATGCTCCATTTTCTCTTCTGAATACACTGATAAGCCTCTTTCTTCATTTAAATTATTATCTTCAACAGTTATATCAATATGATTTTCAACATCATTTTCATTTGGCGAACGAATATCAGCTGCCGCTATGGCTTTGCCCTGATTGCGCATAAATTTGCGCCATTCTTCTTCAAAATATCCGGCATCTTCATCTAAAGCTAAAGAATTTTTATCCTCAATTATGTCTTCATTTGGAGTCTCTAATGGCTCAGCCTTTATATCCTCAAGAGATGAGACACCTTCTTTGAGAGACGACATGCGCTGAAAAACATCATCAAGCTGAGAATTTACTAAATTTGTAGTCGCTTGAGACGGAGTAAGCTGTTGTTTATCTTTGTTTATTAAGAGTTTTAAAGTGTCACGCGGTGTCGAAGAAGAGGAATGCTCTGCTACAAATTTTTCTTTACCATAAGCAGCGACATATGCAATTCCGCGCTCTTTTAAAATTTTTTGCACTTGTGCAATAGATTTTTTTTCGTGCAAAATGAGATGTTTAAAGCCTTTCGCGAGAGATATATCACGTGGCGTAAGACCCAATTTCCCGGAGGGTGACTTTTTAAGCTCAAGCACAGGAAATTTCTTAATCCAGAGCTTTAAGACGTGCTTCTTTACGTTAAGGAGGTTAGCAACATCATCAAAATTTGTAATATTTTGCACTGCCTATCCTATTTAAAGAATATATAAATTGAAAATATTTTGGGGAAGCCAAAATTTAAAAGCTCCCCCCTGAAAATAATTTTAAGCAGCCAATGGGCGCACATTTTCCTCAACAGCAGTCTTTAATGCCGGTGCTGGCTTGAAAGAAACAGCTTTATGGGCAGCAATCAGAACTTCTTCGCCTGTTTTAGGGTTGCGCCCTGTGCGCTCAGCTTTATCTTTTAGAACAAAAGTCCCAAATTTAGGAACTTTAAATTCGTTATTTTCTCTTAAGAGCTCAATTACACCTTCAATAAATGTATCGAATAAAAGTGTGGCGTCGCTGCGCGTAACGCTACATGCTTCATATACAGCTTCGATGAGATCAGAACGTGTGTAGGTTGTGTCGGTCATGGGCCTATCCTCTTTATTTTATAATTGTTTTAAGCGATTCACGCCTACTATAATATATCTACATTCTATATATTTCAAAGCATTATTTCACTCATCCATAATGAGAGCTCTTTTCTCAAGCGTTTTAATCTGGTCTCGTAATTTTGCAGCATTTTCAAATTCAAGATTTTCTGCGGCTTTATGCATCTCGCCGGTGAGCATTTTAATTTCTTTTTGAACATCTGCCAGTGTCTGAGGTTTTTTCTGACTATCGGCTTCTTTTTCAACATTGCGTGCCTCAGAGATTTTTTTCAAAATCGTCTTTGGTGTAATATTATGTTCTTTATTATAAGCAATTTGCTTGATCCGGCGGCGTTCAGTTTCGTCAATTGCGCGCTGCATTGAATTTGTAATACGATCACCATAGAGGATCACTTTTCCATCTGCATTACGCGCAGCGCGTCCTATTGTCTGAATAAGAGAGGTCTCTGAGCGTAAAAATCCTTCTTTATCGGCATCAAGAACGGCAACAAGCATACATTCCGGAATATCTAGCCCCTCACGCAGGAGGTTGATCCCAATAAGAATATCAAAAAAACCGGCGCGCAAATCATTCAGAATATCAATACGTTCTAATGTATCCGTATCTGAATGCATATAGCGCACTTTAAGCTTTTGCTCATGCATATATTCCGTAAGATCTTCCGCTGATTTTTTTGTTAGCGTTGTCACAAGAACGCGTCCTTTAAGTTCAACAATATTCCGACATTCAAAGATGAGATCATCTACCTGATTAGAGGCAGCGCGCACAATCACATCAGGGTCTATCAGGCCAGTTGGTCGAATAATTTGCTCGGCATAGACGCCTTCTGTTTGTTCGATTTCCCATTTGCCCGGGGTCGCAGAGACACATATTGTCTGCGGACGCATGGCGTTCCATTCTTCGAATTTTAAGGGTCTGTTGTCGCGGCAGGATGGGAGGCGAAAACCATGGTCAGATAATGTATTTTTACGTGAAGCATCGCCCTTATACATTGCGCCGATTTGCGGTATAGTTACGTGGCTTTCATCGATAAAAAGGATAGCATCTTCGGGAAGATATTCAAACAGGGTAGGGGGGGGATCACCCGGAGCGCGCCCTGTCAAATAACGTGAGTAATTTTCGATCCCCTGGCATGTGCCGGTTGTTTGCAGCATTTCAATATCGTAAGTGGTGCGTTGTTCAATGCGCTGCGCTTCAAGAAGTTGTTTGCTCTCTTGCAGTTCTTTAATTCGGATTTGCAGTTCTTTTTCGATGCCTGTCACCGCAGAGCGAATAGTCGGGCCGGGAGTAACATAGTGGCTGTTGGCATACAGCCTAATTAGAGGCATTGACCCAAAAGATTTTCCTGTCAGAGGGTCAAATTCCTGTATAGATTCGAGTTCATCTCCCCACATAGAGAGGCGCCATGCATAGTCTTCCGAGTGAGCGGGCCAGATATCGATTGTGTCACCTCTGACACGAAATACACCGCGGCGAAAATCAATATCATTGCGTTTATATTGGAGAGCGACGAATTGATCGACCAGTTCTTTTTGGCGATATGTTTCACCGGCTTTGAGCGCCATAGACATATTATTATAGGATTCGGGGGAGCCAATACCATAAATACAAGAAACAGAAGAGACCACAATAACATCATTACGCTCAAGTAAGGAGCGCGTTGCAGAGTGGCGCATACGGTCAATTTGTTCATTGATGGTGGCTTCTTTGGCTATATATGTATCAGAGCGCGGCACATAGGCTTCGGGTTGGTAATAATCATAATAGCTGACGAAATATTCGACGGCATTTTGGGGAAAAAAATTCTTAAATTCTTCATAGAGCTGCGCAGCAAGAATTTTATTATGTGCCATAATGAGGGCAGGGCGTCCTGTCTCTTTAATGACATTTGCCATTGTATAGGTTTTTCCAGTCCCCGTTGCGCCCAACAGAACAAGAGTACGCTCTTTGGTCTCGAGACCTTCACAGAGTTGCTTGATGGCGGTGGGTTGGTCTCCGCTGGGGCTAAAGCTGCTCTCGAGAATAAAGGGCGATGAGCTCTTATGTTCCAAAGATGAAAATTGCACAAGTGTCATGAATGTCTTTCAGTCTCTGTGTCATAGAATTAATTGAAATACGAATTGCAGGGTGAATATGATGATGATAGTCATAAATTACAACTTTTTTATATGGATTTATGAGCAAAGATAAGAATAACAGTAAAAATATGACCACTCAGAGTTATAAACAGACTATTGACGAGAGTGAAAATCTTTTAGAAGAGTTGTCAAAGATTGATGGTGGTCAGGCTTCTGATGATAACTTAAATAAGTCTCAAAAGCATAATGGTGGCCATGCAAAGGGGCTTGCCGCTGTCTCGCATTTATTGTCGGGTGTTCTGGTTGGGGCGGCTTTAGGATATGGAGCTGATATTTATCTTGGTTTGGCGCCATGGGGGATGGTCGTTTTAATTCCTATCGGATTTTTGGGGGGAATGTTGAATATGATCAGACAGCTTAGTGATGATGAATAAAAATTATGAAAATCATGTGAGAAGGCTCTAGACAATGGTGCGATAAATGATTAGAAGGGAAAAAATTTCTTACCTCTGGTATTTAGGGAGGCACAATCCATGGCTGGCAATAATCCGGTCGCGCAATTCAAAATAAGTGTCATCGAAGAATTTAGCTTTCTTGGATATGATATTTCTTTTACGAATTCATCCCTTTTGATGTTGATCAGCACCTTGACGATTGGTTATTTCATGTTTCCGCGCAAGAATGGTTCATCTGATCACGTTCCTTCTCGTTTTCAGGTTGCTCAGGAAGTCGTCTTTAGTGCGATTTCTGATATGGTGCATGACTCGATAGGCAAGAAAGCGAAGCATTATTTTCCTTTCATCTTCACATTGTTCCTATTTATTTTATCTGCGAATATGTGGGGTATGCTGCCTGTGCCGGGCTTGGGCGCTTTTACGTCTACATCTCATATTGCTGTGACTGCTATGCTTGCGCTTATCGTATTCTGCGTAGTGATTGCTGTTGGTGTTAAAAATGCTGGTCTTGGTTATTTTGCACATTTTGCACCGAAGGGTGTTCCATTACCGATGCAATTTATTATTGTTCCTATTGAAATAGCGTCTTTCCTTGCGCGTCCTGTGACCCTTGCAGTAAGACTATGTGGTAATATGGTGGCTGGGCATATTGTCTTAAAAATATTCGGAACTTTTATTGTATCGCTTTTAGGGGCAGGGTTTCTTGCTGTTTTAGGGATACTTCCTTTCTTTATTTTGCTTGCGATGAATGCACTTGAGTTTTTTGTGGCTTTTTTGCAGGCTTATATTTTTGCAACATTATCATGTATCTATATAAGTGAGTCGGTTGAGGCACATTAGAACATGTATATTTTTACTTTAAATCAGATATAGATATATCTCAAACCTTTTAGGAGTAATAAAATGGAAAGTAATATTGGTTTATATATTGGTGCTGGCTTAGCTTGTTTTGCTTTATTGGGCGCTGCTTTGGCAATTGGAAATATCTTTGCAAGTTATTTTCAGGGTGCTTTTCGCAATCCGACTGTAGCCAACCAAATGCGTACAAATTTATTTGTTGGTGCGGGTCTTGCTGAGGCTGCTGGTCTCTTTGGCTTTGTGATCGCGATCATGATGGTCATTAAATAAATTTCGTCAAAATATTTTAGAGGTCTTGTTTCAGGGCCTTCTTTAATATGTTTCTACACTATGAGGAGCAAAGGCAATAATGTCTGAAACTGCTTTACCACAGCTTGATGTCAGTAGTTTTGAAGCGCAGATCTTCTGGTTTTTCGTTACCTTTTGTATTTTCTACACTTACGTTAAGAGCAAGGTTTCGCCTTATTTTTTTACTGAAATAGATTCTCGCAAGATGTTCGTTGAGAATAATCTTGCGGAAGTCCGTAAGCTTCAGAAAAAGGCAAATTTTTTATCCGAAGATTATGGTGAAAAAATACAGGCAGCATATCTTAAGGCGAATGATGTGATTGTTGATGCAAAGAAGCGCTCTGAAAAGAATATAGATCAGGTTAGATATGATCTGACTTTAGAGGCGCAAGCGAGGTTGAACTCGGTTTCTGAGGATTTGGAAAAAGAGTTAAAAGGCGCTGATGCTGATATATGTTCAGATATTGATGCTCTTTTTGTGCTTGCTTCGCAAAAGCTCTCTTTAGAGGTTTCAAAAGATCGTATCGAAAAAATGATCAAAGAAACGCTTTCTGCGCAGGTAAATTAGATGACGGCTTCAAATTGGGTATATCTTTCAACGCTTGTATTTTTGGCATTAGTTTTTTTTAAATCCAGAAAAGCGATTATAGCTTTCCTTGATGCTAAGCGAGATGAGATACAAAAAAATCTTACTGAGACCAAGCATAAGCGCATGGAAGCAGAGGCTCTCTATGAGGAATATCGTATCAAAATGGAGGCTTTAGAGCAGCAAACTCAGATAATTATTGATAATGCTGAGAAAACTGCTGCTGAAATGCTTAAGAAAGCTGAAGAAGATATTGAAGCGCTAAAAACGAGCAAAAAAAATGAGGTTCAAAGGCGTATTGCTGACTATGAGCGTTCTGTTAAGGATAAGCTTACGGCAAAATATGCGCATATTTTCTATGAGCTTTTTCAGGATGAAGCGCGAGGTATGGTCTCGCAGAAAGAAATTGATTTTAAGAGTATAAAATCTCTTACTTAATGAAGTGATATAAAAGAATATTTGTAAAAAATAAGCTTTTAGAAACTTATTGAGCTGGTGTTGACATGGTCGTAAGGTGGCTGTAAACATACATCACACAAACTGGGGTAATGTCTGGAATGTGACGGAGGGTTGCCGGAGCGGTCAATCGGGGCGGACTGTAAATCCGTTGACATTTGTCTACGTTGGTTCAAATCCAACACCCTCCACCAATGCGGGCGTAGCTCAACGGTAGAGCAACAGCCTTCCAAGCTGAAGACGGGGGTTCGATTCCCCTCGCCCGCTCCATATTGAGAATATTGATAACAACATTGTGCAGCTATTAGGAATAATGACATGGCAAAGGAAAAATTTGAGCGGACGAAACCGCATTGTAATATAGGGACGATTGGTCACGTTGATCATGGGAAGACATCGCTGACTGCTGCGATTACGAAGGTTTTGGCAGAATCTGGGGGTGCTGAATTTAAGGCATATGATCAGATTGACGGCGCCCCAGAAGAGCGCGCCCGTGGTATTACAATTTCGACTGCTCACGTTGAGTATGAAACGACTAATCGTCATTATGCGCATGTGGATTGTCCGGGTCACGCTGACTATGTGAAAAATATGATCACTGGTGCTGCGCAGATGGACGGCGGCATTTTGGTGTGTTCTGCATCTGATGGACCTATGCCGCAAACAAGAGAACATATTTTGCTTGCTCGTCAGGTGGGTGTGCCTGCGCTTGTTGTGTTTATGAATAAATGTGATCAGGTTGATGATGAAGAGCTTTTAGAGCTTGTGGAGATGGAAATTAGAGAGCTTCTCTCTTCTTATGATTTTCCTGGCGATGATATACCAGTGATACGCGGATCTGCGCTATGCGCATTAGAGGATAGCAATGCTGAGCTTGGTAAAGAAGCAGTTTTAAAGCTTATGGCAGCTGTTGATGAGTATATCCCTCAGCCAGAGCGTCCAATTGACCAGAGTTTCCTAATGCCAATCGAAGATGTATTCTCCATTTCTGGCCGTGGGACTGTTGTGACCGGCCGTGTGGAGCGTGGTGCGGTTAATGTTGGTGATGAAGTTGAGATTATTGGGATTAAGGATACATCAAAAACGACTGTGACTGGTGTTGAAATGTTCCGGAAGCTTCTTGATCGTGGTGAAGCTGGTGATAATGTTGGGTGTTTGTTACGTGGTGTTGGTCGTGAAGATGTTGAGCGCGGACAGGTTCTTGCTAAGCCGGGTTCTGTGACACCACATACAGAGTTTAAAGCTGAGGCTTATATTCTGACCAAAGAAGAGGGGGGACGTCATACACCGTTTTTCAACAATTACCGTCCGCAATTCTATTTTAGAACAACAGATGTTACTGGCGTTGTGACTCTCAATGAGGGCACTGAAATGGTTATGCCTGGTGATAATGCTGAGTTAAACGTGACTTTAATTGTGCCGATCGCTATGGAAGAGAAGCTTCGTTTTGCTATCCGTGAGGGTGGTCGTACGGTTGGTGCTGGTGTTGTTGCTTCAATTCTAAAATAATTCAATAGAGTAAATTATGTCTAAGCAAGATAAAACACATATAAAGATAAAGCTGCAAGCCTATGATAATAAGTTGCTTGACAGCTCCACGAAACAGATAGTAAGTTCTGCAAATCGCACGGGTGCTAAGGTTTCTGGACCAATTCCTCTACCAACACATATAGAAAAAATATGTGTTATCAGGTCTCCGCATATTGACAAGAAGAGTAGAGACCAGCTTGAGATCAGAACGCATAAAAGACTACTAGGTATAGTAGATCCAACACCACAAACATTAGATGCACTCATGAATCTTGAATTGTCGGCTGGCGTTAATATTGAAATAAAGGTTTAAATAAAGGTATTTCTTATGTCTTTTACAGCAGTCGGTCAAAAGATTGGAATGACAAAATTATTTGATGAGAATGGTGCCTGTGATGCAGTCACTGTTGTAAAGCTTTACGATTTAGTTGTGTGTGGTCTACGTACCGTAGAGAAAAATGGCTATAATGCAATTATTGTTGGCTATGATGAAGTTCCTGAGAAAAAACTCACTAAATCGCAAATAGGCTTTTATACAAA
>JBCCNR010000025.1:0-11528 GCA_039025725.1 Pseudomonadota bacterium
AGAAAATCACACACTTCACAATGCTTGCACCTTTTTTAGGTGTAGAGGAAGAAGAATTAACACCCTTCTTAAAAAGCTTATCACCTGATGCCAAAGGGTTTATTGGTCTTCCAATAAGCTATAATCACAAAAATATTATAAACGAATTTACTCATGGAACAATAGGAGAAGATCCACTCTTAGAAACATTGAGTAAATATTTCGACATTGAAACAGTATCCTACGAAGAGGCGCAAGAGAAGGGCCTCTGTCCAAAGGGACAACTTATCGCGGGCGCCTTCGGGACGGTGATGTTCTTAACGCGCAAAAAAGGCGTTAATATCTAAATCGCGTAGAGATAATCTTTGCTCTCGGATTTTTCCCCAAAGCGTCCGACGGCGATGACTTTTTCACTGCCTTGCTCAATCAGGATAAAAAGGCCAAGCTCTGGTATAACAGAAAAAGGCGCATAGCTGGTATTCTTTGCAGTGTAAATCTCAGCATAGCTGATCGGGCCATCCTGTTGTAAGATTTTTACCTGCGCAGAGACCTCCTGATGACCACATTTCAATAAAGCAGACATTTCCGCCTGATTGTGAAAGCGATTATCGAGAATAACTAAGCCTCCCTCCATAAAATCAGCATAATCAATACGGGAAGCGCGGGCATGTAAGACCGTGCCACGCGCCAGATCTACGTCGCAATCCACACAAATCATAATACTGCTTTCCTGTAGCGCTGCTTCTACATGATGACCGGAATGATAAATATCTGTTACTCTAAGGGTCTGATGTGCCTCTGGGGTGAAAAGATCATCACCAATTTTGAGCGGGCCTCCGCGCAAAACACCTTGATAGCCTCTCACTTCAGGCGTGATACGCACAATATTTTGCACAGCCAACGCCGCAGCCATGCCCACTTTAGGACGTGGCGTGAAGTGCGATATATAGTCATAAAGAGAAGGCCCCGCATACCATGGGGTAAAGCTGCTTTTATTGGCGACATTCTCTCCGTCTAAAGCGCTTAATGGAATGGCAGTGATATGCAGATCCGCAAAATCCGCCATATGTTTATGAAATTCTGCGACGATCGCATCATAAACGGCCTGATCATAGGCAACTTTATCCATCTTATTGATCGCAAGAACAAAATCTGTAATGCCAAAATAAGCAGCGATTTTTGCATGTCTCAAAGTTTGCTCTCTTACACCATATGCAGCGTCAATCAGTAAAAGTGCTGCATCGCCATCAGGCGCAGCAACAGCCATATTGCGCAAATATTGCACATGGCCCGGCGTATCTGCAAAACGATAATGTCGATTATTATGACGCACATAGCGATAAGCAACATCTATTGTAATGCCCTGTGCACGCTCATCCTCAAGCCCATCTGTTAGACGCGAATAATCCAAAATACCATTTTCTGTTGCGGCTGCAATCTGATCCTGCGGCAGAACATCCATCTCAAAAAGCAACCGCCCTAAAAGCGTAGATTTGCCATCATCAACATGGCCACATGTGATAAATTTTATAGCTTTCTGTGTCATAATATCAAGCACCTTAATTAAATTTCTGTATCCATCATAATTATTATATCAAGCAATTTTAGAGAGATTTTTTCTCTCACGCCAGTTGGCTTACGCCAACGCCTCCGAGGGGGCGCGCAACGATGCGCGACGCCCGGTCGGGCGCTTTACCAAAAGCACTTAATATAAAATTACTTAGGACTTTTGGTATAATTTAAACTCTTAATTTTATATTAAAAATATCCCTCTTTCTTCTTTTGCTCCATGGAGCCTCGCGCATCCTTGTCGATAAGACGACCCTGACGTTCAGAGTCCTTTGAGGCACGCAATTCCTCAACAATATCCGCAACAGAACTTGCATCAGATAAAATGGCTCCCGTCAGCGGATAACAGCCTAAAGTCCGGAAACGAATCTTACGCTGAACAATTTCTCCCTCTTCGACAGGCAAGCGCTCATCATCCACCATGATAATCGTATTGTCGCGAATAACAGTCGGACGCTCTTTTGCAAAATAAAGCGGTACAACAGGAATATTCTCACATTGAATATAATCCCAAATGTCAAATTCCGTCCAATTTGATAAAGGCGAAACACGCACTGAATAACCCTGCGGCAAACGTGTATTGAACATATACCCAAATTCAGGACGCTGATTTTTCGGATCCCAGGCATGAAAACGATTGCGCACAGAAAAAACACGCTCCTTGGCACGAGATTTCTCCTCATCGCGCCGCGCGCCGATAAAGATCATGTCAAATTTTTCCTGATCTAATATCTGCTTCAAGCCCTCTGTTTTCATAATATGCGTATGAGTGCGACTGCCATCTTTAATCGGATTAATATCCTCTGCGACGCCACGCGGATTAATATGCACGATCAAATCTAATCCGGTTTTTTGGGCAATCTCAGTCCGAAAGCGAATCATTTCCCGGAATTTCCACCTTGTATCCACATGTAATAGCCGTATAGGCGGTTTCGCCGGATAATAAGCCTTCATCGCCAAATGTAATAAGACCGCAGAATCTTTCCCGATTGAATAAAGCAAAACCGGATTTTCCGCCTGCGCAAGGGCTTCCCTTATGATGAAAATTCCCTCATCTTCAAGAGCCTGCAAATGCGGAGACAAACCCGTCCCAATCCCAACATTATAATCAGTTTTTTCTGCAAAAGCCGTCTGTGCCATAATATATCTCCTTTCTCTCTTTAAGCGTCCTCAAGCTGACGCGCATGGGTTTCAATCTTCCCAGTCTTTTCAGTCATCATATGCATACGGTGAATATAATCTCCGAAAGCTTCATGCTGTCTTCTGTCAGTCGCATAATCAGAAAAATATCCATCTAAGAGCTTTAAGATTTCAGCCTCATCAATGCCCTCATGGAAAATCTTATTCAGACGCTGTCCCAGATGATCTCCGCCAAGGCGCATGTCATAACGTCCCATCGCTTTGCCAACAAAAGCAATCTCCGCAGCATATGGTCGCGCGCACCCATTCGGACATCCCGTCATGCGCACTGATATGGCTTGCTGAGATAAATTATATTTCGCCTGCAAAGCATCAATCTTTGTCAGCAAAGAGGGAAGATAACGCTGTGCTTCTGCCATCGCAAGCGGACATGTATTCAGCGCAACACAAGCCAAAGCATCTTGCCGCGTGCGCGATATCCTGCTGTCCCAAATGCCATATTTCTCTAAAATCGCCTCAATTTTGGGCTTGTCGATCTCTTTAACATGCGTCAGCATAATATTCTGATTGCCTGTAAATCTTATGTCAGCATATGATTGCGCAGCGATCTCTAACAGAGCCGTCTTAATCTTATAATGCGGTAAGTCAACTATGCGCCCATGCTCAACATAAAGCGTGTAATAGCTAAGCCCCTCACTGTCGCGCACAATATCAAAAATATCTCCGCGCCGGGTAAAGCGAAATGGCTTCGCGGGGCCAAGTTTAACCCCCAAACGTTTCTCAAGCTCAGCTTTGAAATGATCTACGCCCATCTTATCAATCGTATATTTTAATCGCGCAAAAGTGCGCTCCTTACGATTGCCAAAATCACGCTGTATCATCAGAATTTCTGCACAGGTATCAATGACTCTGTCAGGTGTGACAAAACCAACTATAGTGGCCAGACGCGGATAAGTCTTTACATTGCCATGTGTTGTTCCCATACCACCACCAGCCGCAATGTTGAAGCCAAGCAATTTATCATCCTCAATGACCGCAATCAGACCAATATCCTGCGTGAAAATATCACACTCATTATGCGGAGGAATCGCAATGCCAATCTTAAATTTACGCGGCAAATAATGTGTCTTGTAGAGTGGATCATGTTCAGCTTCGCCGGAAAGCTTTTCTCCGTCAAGCCAGATCTCGCTATATGCCTGCGATGTTGGCATCAGAGCCTCTGAAATTTTCGCCGCAAAGTCAAAAACCTCACTATGCGCAACCGATAAATGGGGATAAGCACTCGCCATAACATTTCTATTCACATCACCACAGCCCGCAATAGAATCCAATCCAGTCTTATCAAAATCCTGCATGGTTGGCTTTAAATGTGCCTTCAAAATGCCATGAATTTGCACAGTCTGCCGCGTTGTAATCTTAAGAACTCCAGTCCCATAATGATCACAGGTCGCCATCAAGTCACAAAATTGCTTTGCGGTTATATCCCCAGCCGGAATACGCAAGCGGATCATAAAAGAATAAGCACGCTCTAATTTTTTGCGCTCACGGATATCGCGCCGATCGCGATCATCCTGCTGATAAGAGCCATGAAATTTAATCAAAACCTGATCGCCCTTCGCAAGCTGACCTGTCAGCTTATCGTCAATAGATTGCTCTATTGTGCCGCGCAAACCACGAGATTGCTCTTTTATAAGTTCAACATTTCCTGCCATAGGCTAAAACCTTCTTATATTCTCAATAGACGTCTTTTGCATAGCGGCCTCCATCCTCAAGGGCCTCAAGCCATTCACGCGCTTCATCTTCAGTCTTGTGTTTCTCATGGCTGTAAATCTCTAATAATGTCTGTTCGACATCCTTCGCCATCGGGTCTTTCGCACCGCAAACATAAATATGTGCACCATCATCCAACCATCTTATTAGCTCAGAGGCTTTTTGTGCCATCTTATGCTGAACATAAATCTTTTGATCAGGATCATCCCGAGAAAAGGCAAGATCAATATGCGTCAATAAACCCGAATCCACATAATCCTGCCATTCTGCCTGATAAAGAAAATCCGCATGAGATGTGCGATCCCCAAAAAAGAGCCAGTTTTTACCCTCTGCATCTGTGGCTTCACGCTCTTGCAGGAAAGCTCTAAATGGGGCGATCCCGGTACCAGGGCCGATCATAATAACAGGTGTGTCAGAGTTTTCAGGCAATCTGAAACTGTCATTTTTGTGAATATAAAATTTTATCTCATCGCCGGGGCTAAGCTGACTGAGATAATGTGAACACACACCATAACCAAGCGACCCATCATCATTCGCATGTTTCGCAAGAGCAACAGTCATATGAATTTGCTGTTCATTCGCCTTTAAGCTTGAGGCTATAGAATATAAACGCGGAGGCACTGTATGACCAGTATCATCACTCGGGATAATAATTCCAACAGCATCTCCCGGATGATAAGAAACAGCATCCTCATATGTAATCTCAATATGGTAAGTCTCTTTGTCCGAGCCTTCATCATTTAAATTTATGCTCTCAATGACAGACCCTATTGCAGGATGCAGACGCGAAGATCCTATTTTTGATGTTGGTGCAATATCAGCTGGTGCAGATATGTCCGCCTGTTGCTGAGAGGGCTGCAATGCAGATAAAATATCCTCTAAATCTTTGGCATAATGATCTTCATAATCTACGTCATAAAGATATGTCTCCTTAAAAGCTTGCGCCCCCTTAGATTTTAGAACATCCTCAAGCTGAACAGCCGCCCCGCAAAAAATATTATATGCTCTGTCGCCTAAGCCAATCACATTATAACTTAATTCCTGTAAAGCCCCATCTGGTAAAGCCTCTAATATTTCAACACCCCCTCTGGCAGAGTCAGGATATTCTCCCTCCCCGTGGGTGGATAAAATAAATAGGGCTGCATCCTGTTTCTTAAAATCAGCAAGCTTTATCTTCGAAAAAGCCAATGCCTTTGTTTTGATCTGCTTGGATTTTGCAAGCTTCTCCGCCGCAAGAGCAACCTTCTTTGCATTGCCCGTTTCAGTCGCATAGTAAAGTCCTAAGGATAAGGATTTGGCCTCTATTTGCGGAATATCTGCCTGAGCTATAACGTGCTGGCTTTGACCTAGGGCCTCAAAGCGCCCCTGCACATAGCCCGCCGCCCATGCCAGATCTGCTCCTTGTAGCTGAGAGAGTAAAGCCGTGAACTTGTTTCTTAAATCACTATTATTCACGCAAAATCCTTACTTCTGACCATTTTACCACGCACAAAATGCAAACCACATTCCTGGGCCCCCTGTTCCCACCACCATCTGCCAGCACGTGGATGCTCACCTTTTTTGATTGCACGCGTGCAAGGCGCACACCCAATAGAAGCATAGCCCTTCTCATGCAGAGGGTTCACAGGAATTTGATGTGTTGCAATGACTCTTTCTAAAGCTGCATCACTGACATCAGCCAGCGGATAAAGCTTAATAATATCATTCGATGCATCATATTCCGCAAAAGGCAAATCCTTCCGATTGTCTGATTGGGCACGCCGCAAACCACTAATCCAATAATCATAGCCCTGAATTGCATTTAAAAGCGGAATAATCTTGCGAATTTTACAACAAGCCTGCCGACCCTCTACAGAACCATAAAAGCCATTAATCCCATATTGCTCTTCATAATCCTGTAAATCATGGCGCTCAGGGTAATAGCCCCTGATTTTAATCCCATATTCATCCTCTGTTTGACGCCAAAGCTGATATGTCTCGCTGAATATCCGCCCCGTATCTAACGTAAATATATCTATATCAATCGTACTATCCGCAATTAAATAGGATAAATACTGATCCTCTAACCCAAATGAGGTCGAGAAAGTCACACGCTCAACCTGACAAAGATGCGAAATACGCTGCCGTGGTGTCAAACTACCCCAGTGGCTGTTGAAATCCTCAACTGTAAGCATAGATTTTACCTCCGTCAGGTGTCTCCAAAGACGGATAATCAAAAAATGAAGCCTTTAAGCCAGTCTTTTCTTCGCGCCACCCATGCTCAGACCGATAACGCACAACATCTCCGACAATGAATAAGGTTGGAGACATAAAAGATGTCTCGCCATAAAGAACAGGAAAACTCTCTAATGTTGCCGCATATTCCCGATGCTCAGATGTGGTTCCCTGCTCAACGGCCATAATGGGCGTATCCGCCGAAAGACCAGCTTCTATCAATTTTTGACATATAAGTGTCTTATGCTTGATGCTCATATAAAAGACAAAAGTCTCGCCGCGCGCCGACGCCAAACTGCGCCAAAATCCATCATCATAAACATCATCCTCATAAAGAGTCATAATGCGTAAGGACTTGCTCCGTCCACGCTCCGTGAGCGGAATACCACTATGCGCAGCACAGCCCACCGCCGCAGTAATTCCCGGCACAATCTCCCAGGCTGCATTATTGATCTTAGCTATTTCAATCTCTTCAGAGGCATGCCCAAATATACCCGGATCGCCCCCCTTAAGACGCGCAATGATTTTCCCCTGCCTTAAATAACGCGCAATCAGATGGTCAATATCATTCTGCTTCATATGATGCTTACCGCGCTTTTTCCCAACTTCTATCTTTTCAGCATCTTTACGTGCATAACGCTCCAAAAGCTCAGGCGCCACCAGACGATCATATAAAACAACATCCGCACGCGATAAAAGTTGAACTGCCTTAACAGTAATCAAATCAGGATCACCACATCCCGCACCAATCAAATAGAGAGCCGCATTGTCACCTCGATCTTGACTCCTCAGAAACTTATTGAATATTTGCTCGGCTTTTCTTTTATTTCCCTTTAAAATCTGATCAATAGCCCCAGAGCTAATAAATTTCTCCCAAAAGAGACGCCTTGGCTGCAAGGAAGACAAAGTCTCAATGACAATTTTGCGCTTGGATTGGAGAAAATCAATCACATCAGAAAAATTTGCCGGAAATAAAGTCTCAACTGACCGCTTCACCAATCGCGCTAAAACAGGTGAAATCCCTGCTGTCGAAATCGCAATCTGTAATGATCCACGCCGCACAAGCGCTGGAAAAATAAAATCACATAAAGCCCGATCATCTACACAATTCACCAAAATACCTTTTTGATTGGCTTGCTTTTTTATGGTTTCATTTAAAGACCTATCATTGGTCGCCGCAATGACAATCGCAATATTCTCAAGATCATCCGGATGATAAGCTCCTTTTGCAAAAGCAATATTCTCTTTTCGGAGCATATTCTCTAAATCTTCGCGAAAGGCCAGAGACTTCACCGTCAAATAAGGTGCATGTGGACGCAATGCCTCAATTTTAGCCGTGGCAACACTTCCTCCGCCAATCACCAATATACGACGCTGCGCATCGATTTTCTGAAAAAGTGGGAAATATTCTGACATGATAATAAGGGCTCACAAGCAATCTATAATGCGATCCTTTTAATTTACAAAAAAAATTTATCAATACATTTTTTTTATGTAAAATTGAGACGACATAAGATAGAACTGCTTTTATTCATTTGTTCGAATCAAATGGCGTCTTTATAATTGCTGATTATGGCTTTATTAAATGCGCAAAAATCTGTTTCTAGGCAACAAGATGCTCCTCAAAATCATCCGCTGGGGCTACGCGAAAAAATTGAAAAGCTTTTTCCACAAAATCACAATCCTGCTAAAACACAAAAACTCAAAGACTTTATTCAAACTCTGGTCTCACGGCGTTATCATCCGCAAAATATAAATGTCAGCTTCTTTCAACAAGATGGCACAATAGAAGGAAACTACCAGTCGCTTCTGCTTGATCTCGCAGAAAGAGACCAAATCTATCTTCAGGATATTCTGACCGAGACCCTCAGCAATGGCAAGCATTTTGAAATATCCGTAGAAACCTTATCCAAGCTTCATATTAGCATTTATGGCTTTTCAATCGGGCGTGGCTATTTGATGTTCTCATATCCTTTAAGCGCTACGCTTGCAGAATTGAAAGCCGAAAAAGATATTCACCAACAAACACGGCAAAAGCTTTTTCAGCTGCAAAATTATTGCGATCTTTTGCCAATGCCATTCTGGTGCCGAGACCACTTACAAAATATTATCTTTGCAAATAAAGCCTATATTCAGATTACGGGCGATCATCAGGCTGAAATGTTTCAAAAAAGCAAAGCGCAAATTCTGGCCAGGTCAGCCCTCTTACGAGAACAGCCCCAAAATATGGAACTGAGTGCCGCATATGGTGGTCAAAGATATGATTACCAGATTGTAGAGATCCCGTTCAGAGACCATGATGAAAATCAATATAGTATCGGTATAGCCTTTGATGTCTCAAAAGAACATATTCTCAGGAAGAAAATTGATCGCCTCAGCAAGGGATCACATGACATTTTGCAACATCTCTCGGTGGGCGCTATTCTCTTCGATGAAAAAAGACGCATTATGCGTTATAATCAAGCTTTTCTCGATTTATGGCACTTGACAGAAAATGATATAAATCAGATGCCAGATCATCCCTCTCTGTTGGAGGCTTTGCAATTACGACGTATGCTTCCCGAACAAAGAGACGTGAAAGGATGGAGGTCCGAACAATTCGCACCCTATACTGACCCAAATGAGATTTATCGCGATATCTGGCATATTCCAACAGGACAAATTATTCACGTGACATGCGGAAGCTATGCTGCCGGTGGACTGATCTTTCTCTGTGATGATATTACGGAAAAAATCCATTTTGAGAAAATTCATAAAAACTCTATCGGGAATTTACAGGAAACACTTGATTCCATCGAAGTCGATGTCGCACTTTTCAATAGTGATTATAAATTAATGGTTTTTAACAACAGTCTGAACAGACTCTGTGAGGGCAAGCTATCTGAAAATATGCATTTATCCTGCTTGCCTGAATGCTGTGAGAGCAGACCACATATTACAAAATTCTGCCGTAAATTGCTTGAGACCTCACAATCTTATTTCCCTGAGGGAGGGTTGAATGACACTGTTAAAGACGGAAAAAATATTTATGATCTGAGAGCTGTGCGTCTTGAGTCTGGTGATATTATGCTGACCTTTCGGGATATTACTGTTCAGGCTGAATATGAAGATATCCTCTCGGAGCGCGCAGATGCTCTTTCTGAATTGTCGCATGTCAGAGAGATGTTCTTTCGGCAGATTTCATTCCAGCTCAGGGAACCTATGACGGCTATTTCTGGCTTTGCAGAAATTCTTGAGCAAGAGATTTTTGGTCCACTTAACCCCAAACAAAATGAATATATACAAGATATGCGTCGGGCCTCTGGTCAGATGTTGGAATTGATTGATAATATGATTGATCTTGTCAGCCTTGAAAATAATGCTGATGATATCCGTCAGAATTTTAAATTGCACACTCCCGCTTCTGTCATTGAGAGCGCAATATCAGCCCTGACCGGTCGGTTAAAAGATAAAAATATTACGATTTCTTATGAGTGTAAGCTTGCTGAGGATATCAAAATTCAGTGTGATTTTACCAGTTTGCGTCAGTCTATTATACAGATTATTTATAATGCGATTGCGGCTTCATCGCAAAACAGCGTGATAAATGTTTCATGTGCATTAAAGGGTGAAAAAATCATATTTAGTTTTAAAAATAGCGGGACCCCTATAAGCATGGAAAGAGTCTCTGCTTTAGAGAAAAATGACACCAAACAAATATTGCAGGGTTATGGCCTAAAATATGTAAAACGCGTGTGCCAATATCATCATGCAGAATTGCAAATCTTACCGCAGCAAGATGGCACCAAAGTCAATATTATTTTTTGAATAGATTAAAATAAAAACCGACATCTTACCTAGTAATGATAGCATGTGAATTATGCCCTTACGAAATAGGTACAGATTTTGCCAAAATCATCACTGGCTTAGATGTCTCAATAAAAAAAGCCATATCTTAACAAAAAATATGGCCAAGGTGATAAGAAAAAGAATATTATTTACGGCGTCTTATCGGCCGTCTTCCCCCTCTGTCGATTTCTGTCATAGAGACAAAATCGAAGCTTTCAACTTTATCAAAACTCACGTGAGTATCAAGATATCTCACATCAGGCTGGCCTGCATTGGCTGCGCCTATCATTAACATACTCAATAGAAGAGATGCTAAAATTTTGAACATAATTACCACCTTATTATGTGTGTTTGAAACGTGCATCGCACATCGGCTTTATACATATTAAAAATGTAGATGACAAGCATTCTTATTTGCAAAACTCTAAAAAAACACGCTTTATCTTTATGTAGATTTTGTGTTGCCCCTCTTAAGCTGGCCACAACATCATGTATCTCAATGTTCATAATAGATTATTCTAAGCGGTACAATTTTATGGTGTAATTTGTGCGAAAAATACTGTGATTGATTCACATAGATCAAGAAAAATTTGCGTTCAAGCTATGCATTTTATGCATAGGTGTAATGACGAAAAAGCACTTGTATTGCAAGTCATTTGCAATGTAAAAGAAAGCGTCATTTGGAGGTGGTTATGACATTAAGATTTAAAATATTGCTTACGGCAGTGATGTTGTGTTTCTCGGTTGGCTCGGCATCGGCTAAAAATCTCAGTTCCCATAAGTTAGGTTTCACGCATCCAGTTAAGTTCTCGGGTGCGTTTTTCGATTTCGGAGCAATCTCTGATATTCAAAGGAAAATATTTAAACCTGTTCGCATGTCCGGCAAACGCCGTATCATCCGCAGCAGGGGTAGAAGAGGGTCTTGATCTCTCTTAGTCCATTAAGATTTTAAAGCCATCTTTGTCATCAAGGATGGCTTTTTTGTTTTTTGTATCCTCTACCAAAAGCCCTAAAAAATTATTCAGGGC
>JBCCNR010000026.1:0-11501 GCA_039025725.1 Pseudomonadota bacterium
ACAAACAGGCTTCAACTAAAGCATCGCTATACAACTTGACGCCACCATGGTGATGAGGGCCTGTATATTTGCCGCCATCTTGAAGCATATCATCTGATATATATAGGGTAAGACTTGCTTGATTAACGAGTTTCTGGTTATAATCCGACCAGTTGCGTTTCTCTTCTGTAATTTTCATACCTGAAAATTAACGCAACTCCCTGATTCTTAAAATACCATCACAAATCTCAATGCAACAAGGCCCCCTGAGCTTGTCGAAGGGTGAAGTGTTAGTTTTTTGCGCACGATCCTGACATTTGCCCCCTTCGCGCCCTTCGACAAGCTCAGGGTCCGCTCGGGGATCGCACAGGGCTACAAAACGACCTAATATACAGAAATCCAAAAAACGGTGGCTGAGCCTGTCGAAGCGTAAGTTTTTTAATATTGCTTCAGTGTTTTATCGCCCCTTCGCACCCTTCGACAAGCTCAGGGTCCTCTGAGGGCAACAAAAGCGGCTCACCTTGAAAAATCACAGTATATTAGACAGCCTCTAACATCTGATTATAACGCGCCAAAGCATCAGATGCACGATCAAAGGCCTTATCATCTATCTTATCGGATCTAGCGAGAAGAGCCTCTTGATTTGCCTTTTCCTGCAATAAATAGTCAGATGTCACTTCATCAACACTCATAACATGGTCAGCAACAACATTGACGGTTTTGGTAATATCAATATACCCACCAGTCACGAAATATCGCAGACTATCTTCACCCTCACGATGTATCGCCATATATCCCGGTGCTAAAACAGATAGATTGGCAGAATGGTCGGGAAAGACCTCAATGTCGCCCAATAACGTCGGCACTGAAACCGAAAGCGCTTCGCCCTTAAAGATCTCTTTCTCTGGTGATAAAACCGTCAAACCAAATGTTTTCACAATATCCTCTGTAAATCGAATGCGATCCTATTTAAGCTGCCATTGCCATTTTTTCGGCCTTTGAAATGGCTTCATCCATGGACCCAACCATATAAAAACATTGCTCAGGTAAGTGATCATATTTGCCTTCAACCAAATCCTTAAAGCCTTTAATCGTATCCTCAAGCGATACCAACTTACCCGGAGCCCCTGTAAAGACCTCTGCAACGTGAAAGGGCTGTGATAAGAAGCGCTGAATTTTACGCGCTCTTGAAACTGTCAGTTTATCTTCATCCGAAAGCTCATCCATACCAAGAATAGCAATAATATCCTGAAGCGCTTTGTAACGCTGTAAAATAGACTGAACTTCACGCGCAACATTATAATGATCTTCCCCAACAATACGAGGGTCGAGAATACGCGATGTCGAATCAAGCGGGTCAACAGCCGGATAAATACCAAGCTCTGCGATTTGTCGTGATAACACAGTCGTTGCATCCAAATGCGCAAAAGATGTCGCCGGCGCAGGATCAGTCAAATCATCCGCAGGCACGTAAATCGCCTGAACAGAGGTAATAGATCCGTTTTTCGTTGTTGTAATACGCTCCTGGAGGGTTCCCATATCTGTTGCCAAAGTTGGCTGATATCCCACCGCAGAAGGAATACGTCCCAATAGCGCGGACACCTCAGAGCCAGCCTGCGTGAAGCGGAAAATATTATCCACAAAGAATAAAACATCCTGACCTTCCTGATCACGGAAATATTCCGCCTGTGTCAAACCCGTAAGCGCAACACGCGCACGTGCCCCCGGAGGCTCGTTCATCTGACCATAAACAAGCGCCACCTTAGAGTTATCCCCCTCCGTGTCAATGACCTTCGAATCGATCATTTCATAGTAAAGATCATTTCCCTCACGCGTACGCTCGCCGACGCCAGCAAAAACAGAATAGCCACCATGCGCTTTCGCAACATTGTTAATAAGTTCCATAATCAGAACAGTTTTACCAACACCAGCCCCTCCGAATAGACCAACCTTACCACCTTTCGAATAAGGCGCCAGCAAATCAATAACCTTAATACCTGTTGGAAGAATCTCAGCCTCAGTAGATTGCTGGGTAAATTCAGGTGCATCACGGTGGATTGCCCAATTCTCTGAGGTCTTGATAGGGCCGTTATTGTCGATAGGCTCGCCGATGACATTCATAATACGCCCTAAAGTCCCTTTTCCAACCGGAACTTTAATCTGATCGCCCGTATCCTTAACCTCTTGCCCGCGTACCAAACCATCCGTACTATCCATAGCAATCGTGCGAACCGAATTCTCACCCAGATGCTGTGCAACCTCTAAAATAAGACGATTATCCCCAAGCTGCGTCTCAAGTGCATTAAGAATTGCAGGCAGGTGATCATCGAAAGTAACATCAACAACCGCACCAATGACTTGTACAACCTTACCAACAATATTCTGTGTCATTTTAAACCTTTATGTTCAATCATGTTTCTAAAGGGCTTCAGCACCCGAAATTATCTCAATCAATTCTTTTGTGATATTTGCCTGACGCGTTCTATTAAATTTTAACGTCAATTTATTGATCATATCACCAGCATTGCGCGTCGCATTATCCATAGCACTCATACGCGCCCCTTGCTCACCCGCAGCATTCTCCAACAGAGCAGCATAAACCTGTACCGCAAGATTTTTAGGTAAAATATCCGCTAAAACCGTTTCAGCATCAGGTTCAATTTCATAATCACACTCATCAGTTCCCGAGCTCAAAGAGACCGGTATCACCCTATGCGCATGCGGAACCTGCGAAATCACAGATTTAAATTGCGATGATACAATCTCACAGACATCAAAAAGATTATCGTCAAAAGCCGTCAAAATATCTTGCGTAATAGCCTCCGCAAAAGCAAAATCAACATGGCGTGTTTCTGACAAATAACGACTGGCTAAAATCTTACCAGAATGTGTTTTCTTGAAACTATCACACGCTCTCCGGCCGATCGTTACCAAAAGAACTTCTTTATTTTGTGCCTCATAATCTTTGATACGCTCACGGGCATATTTGATGATAGCAGCATTAAAACCACCACATAATCCCCGATCTGCCGTCATTACAACACATAAAATCTTATCTTCCGAACCAGTTCCAGAGAAAAGCGGCAAAGGCTCAGAGAGATCATTCGAAGACGCAGATAAATTGCTTAAAATATGTTCCAGACTATCCGCATAAGGACGCGCTCTATTCGCCGCATCCTGCGCACGCTTCAATTTTGCCGCTGCAACCATCTGCATGGCCTTGGTAATTTTGCGCGTGGATTTCACACTGCCAATACGTAATTTTAAAGCCTTTAAACCTGACATATCCTAAGACTTAAATCCTGAAACAATACGATTGAGAACCTCAACCAAATCTTCCTTTGCCTTATCGGTCAAGACTTTCTGTGTACGGATTTCCTCTAAGATGTCTTTCTTAATGGTGCGTAACTCAGTTAATAAAGCCTCTTCAAAAGCGCCAATCTGCTTAACCTCTAAATCATCCAAATATCCATTCACACCAGCATATATGACGCAAACCTGCTCCTCTGTCAGAAGAGGATTATATTGCGGCTGCTTGAGAAGCTCAGTTAAACGCGCACCACGCCCAAGTAATTTCTGTGTTGCAGCATCCAAATCAGATCCAAATTGTGCAAAAGCAGCCATCTCTCTAAATTGCGCAAGCTCAAGCTTAATAGAACCAGCAACCTGCTTCATCGCCTTAATCTGCGCAGATGATCCCACACGCGACACTGATAAACCAACATTCACTGCAGGACGCACACCTTGATAGAAAAGCTCAGTTTCCAAAAAGATTTGCCCGTCAGTAATAGAAATCACATTTGTCGGAATATAAGCAGAGACATCACCCCCCTGAGTTTCAATAACAGGAAGCGCCGTCAAAGATCCCGCACCATGATCATCATTCATCTTCGCAGCGCGCTCCAATAAACGAGAATGGATATAAAATACATCACCCGGATAAGCCTCACGCCCCGGAGGACGACGCAGTAAAAGTGACATTTGTCTGTAAGCAACAGCCTGTTTAGACAAATCATCATATGCAATCACCGCATGCATACCATTATCACGGAAATATTCCCCCATAGAGCAACCCGTATATGGTGCCAAAAATTGCAATGGCGCAGGGTCAGAAGCCGTCGCCGCCACAACAATTGAATATTCAAGCGCACCATGTTCCTCAAGAGTCTTTACGAATTGTGCAACCGTCGATCTTTTTTGTCCAACAGCAACATAAATACAGAATAACTTCCCCTTATCATCCTGAGAAGCATCATTGACTTTCTTCTGATTCAAGAAAGTGTCCAAAATAACCGCCGTCTTACCCGTCTGACGATCCCCAATGATCAATTCACGCTGTCCTCTCCCGATCGGAATCAGGGCATCAATCGATTTGAGACCAGTCGGCATAGGCTCATGGACAGATTTTCTAGGAATAATACCCGGTGCCTTGACCTCAACACGACGATATTCAACATCCTCAAGCGGGCCTTTCCCATCAATAGGATTTCCCATACCATCAACAACACGCCCAAGCAGACCACGCCCCGTCGGAACCTCAATGATACGACCCGTTCTTTTAACAGTATCACCCTCTTTAATGTCTCGGTCATTCGCAAAAATAACAACACCAACATTGTCCTTCTCAAGGTTAAGAGCCATCCCCTTAATGCCACCGTTAAACTCAACGGTCTCGCCGGCAACAACATTGTCAAGGCCATGCACACGCGCAATACCATCACCAACAGATAAAACCGTCCCAACCTCACTGACATTAATCGCGCTATCAAAATTTTCAATGCGCTCACGCAGGATCTCAGATATTTCAGATGCCTGAATCGCCATATTAAGCAACCCCTTTCATGGACTTATATAAATTCTTTAACCTTGTTTGCAGGGAATTATCAATCAACATCACCCCAGCACGTATCACGTAACCCGACAAAATCTCAGGATCAATATGAACATCAAGAACGGGCTCAGCAGAAAAAGTCTCCTTAATCTGCGACACTGCATCCTGCATTTCTTTATCCGTCATCTCGCGCGGTACCGTGATCTTAACCTCAATTTTATTCGACTTCTGTAAATGTAAAGCCTTCACAGCATTATAAATCTCAGGGAGGATATTGACCCGCCCACGCGCGGCGATGAGTAATAAAAAATTCTGAACCTTCTGCGGCAGATCAGAACGGTCAATAACAGATTTTATAATCTTAAGCTGGTGATCATTCCGCAAAGAAGACGCCGTTAAGCGACCAAAATTCTCATCATCAATCAACATCTTTGTAAAAGATAAGAACTGCTCATAGGCTTGCTGAACACCATCCGAAGCCAAAGCCTTCGAAAAGGCGCTTGCATAACGTCTTGCGACCTCTTTGTTGTTGAGAGACTGACCAGACAATCTGTTCTCCGCTTTCATTTATATTCAAAAAAATTGTTCGCATTCGTTACCACACCCCTTTCAAACGTGCAAGTCCCTCAACACAGATAAAAAAATTTATTTTGATTTGGGACGCACTATAAGCAGTGCTACACTACAAGAAAAGAGGTCTCCAATGTTTATCAGAGTTATCACATATCTTTATATTCTATTCTCCGCACATGGCGCAGCAGCCTCAGAAGAGCCAAAACAACAAAGCTATTATGCTTTGGAAAATATTAACAAGCCAACATCCTCTCCGGCGCGCATTTATGGCTCATATAGCAATGGATGTATTGATGGTGCACGCTCTATCGCCAAAGCCAAAGCCAAAGCCAAAGCCAAAGCCAAAGCCAAAGAAGGACAGGGATTCCAGCTGATGCGCCTCAGCCGAGAGCGCTATTATGGCCACCCCAATCTGATAACATATATAAAGTCTCTCGGGATGAAAGTGAAAAACCAGCATCCATGGCCTTCCATGCTTGTCGGCGATATGTCACGCCCAGTCGGTGGCCCAATGCGATCCAGCCATAAAAGCCATCAGATCGGACTAGATGTCGATATCTGGCTTAAAGATGGACCAGAAACACCCTATTCCCGCAATCAAAGAGAAACTATTGGCGCGCCGTCACATGTCAGACCCAATATGACACTGCGTAAAAGCTGGACACAAGCCCATAGAGATTTCATTTTATTGGCCGCTGAAGATGAAAATGTAGATCGTATCTTTATCAATGCCGCTCTAAAAAAAGATATGTGTGATCAATATGCCGAGACAAAGCCCGATATGCTGCGGAAAATTCGCGCATGGTACGGACATGATCGCCATATCCATGTCAGGCTAAAATGCCCGGAACATGACATAAATTGTATAAATCAATCTCCCATCCCCAAAGGGTCAGGCTGTGATAATACGCTCACATGGTGGTTTTCAGAAGAAGCACGTACTCCTAAACCCACAAAAAAACACCATAAAAAAATCAAAACAATAGCCGATCTGCCAGAAAGATGCCAACATATCGCAGAACAAAATCTATAAGTTTCGTATAAAACTGCACTATGATCAAAGTTTTTTATGATGGAAAATGTGGTCTCTGCTCAAAAGAGATCTCTTATTATAAGGCCACCGCGCCCGAAAATATCTTTGAGTGGATCGATATCGCACATAATCCAGAGGCAATCACAAATGAAACATTCTCGCAAAGTGAAGGACTAAAGCGCCTGCACGCAAAAGATAAAAATGGTAAAATGCATATCGGCGTAGATGCCTTTATCCTGATCTGGCGCAATATACGCTATTGGAAAATTCTCGCAGCTTGTGTTGCCTGCACCATCGTGAAACATATTGCAACCTTTTTATATAATAAATTCGCAGATTGGCGTTTTGAAAAATTAGAACATTGTCAAATCTTTATGAAAGAGCAGAAATGAAACGAAAATATAAAATTACACTCACCGCGATCAGCGTCATCATCATAGCCCTTATCGTCATAGGACCCATCATGAGCAATGTCGAACAGCCCGAATATGAAGTCATACATAAATATGATCATATAGAAGTTCGCTCATATAAACCCATGATTGTCGCTGAAACTGCCGTCACCGGCGTGCGCGAAGATGCAATATCAGAAGGCTTTAAACAGCTCGCAGATTATATTTTTGGAAATAATATCGCCGCAGATAAGATTGAAATGACTGCCCCCGTCATGCAACAAGCCGGTCAGAATATCCCAATGACCGCACCCGTCATGCAACATAATAAAGATGGCGCATGGCACATTCATTTTGTCATGCCATCTGAATATAAATTGTCTGAGCTCCCTAAGCCCAAAAATCCAAATGTCACCTTGAAAGAAATCGACAAAAGAGATTTCATCGTTATTACATTCTCTGGTAGCAATAGTGAAGATAACATCAATCATTATGAGCAAGAAATAAGGGCTTTTATGAAGGAGCAAAAACTCTCGCCGCAATCAGAGCCAATTTATGCATTTTATAACCCACCATGGACTTTGCCACCCTTGCGGCGCAACGAAATTATGTTCGAAGTAAAGGTCAAAGAGGTAGGGGAAAATATATGATTTTAACAATAGGCGCATTATTCGGTTTTATTGCTGTCGCATTCGGTGCTTTCGCCGAACATGGCTTGCGCGAAAATATAAGCGAAGAACATTTTCGCTTCTTAATGACAGCGCTCAGATATAATCAAATCCATGCCGTATTAATTTGTGGCCTCGGAATTGCCGATTTCAGCACAATCAATCTGCTGCAAAAGCGCCTATATAAAATCGCAAAAATATGCTTTATCACAGGAACTGCTCTGTTCAGCTTTAGCATCTATATATCAATATCATGTGACATACCAGTAATCCTCTATGCAACGCCAGTCGGAGGCATAACACTTATGCTCGCATGGATAAGTCTGAGTGTCTCTGGATTGCAAATGAGGGCTGACCCTAGGTAATCCCTAAAGATAGAATATGCAGAAACTCAAAAACATTGCGCTTTCACACCCTTCGCCCCATTCGACAAGCTCAGGGACCGGTCAAGATCCAAAGCGTCCTAAACAGCCTCGCGCTCGGTAGCCTCATCTTCAAGGATAGACTGAACAATATCAGATATATACTCAATGCGCTCAAGAGCCTCTTCTATCTTGAAATTCTCACGCTCTAAACGCATCATAAGCTTTTTTTGCTCACTGTTAATCCCCTGATTGCGCAATGCAATATTCTTCTCACGCTCAGCAAGCTCAAGCTCCATCTGAATTTTGTCAACCTTATTCATCTCAGCGTATAAAAGCTTCTGAGCCTCATGCTTCTCAGAGGTCACCTTATCACGCTCATCCGATAATTCCTGAAGCTGGCTCTCAAGCTCCCGAAGCTGGCCACTCTTATTATTCTTCTCCAGAGCATTTATCTTCGCTTTCAGCTCAAAAATCTGCGCATCCTTCTGCTTAAGAGCCTGCGTCGTCTCCGCAAATCGCGCCCGAACAGCCTGCTGTAATATTTTTATTGATGTTACAAGCTCAAGAAATATATCTTGCTGAGATGTCATAAATCTTTGTCCATAGAACCTATCATATTCGGTGCGCCACATTGCCCCTAATGATCACATATTGCAATAAAAACTTGCTAAAAAATTTTTTTAATATTTCGACCAGCCTGCCGAATACGATGCTCATTCTCCACAAGACCAATACGCACATGCCCATCCCCATGCTCGCCAAACCCTATACCCGGCGCAACCGCAACATCAGCCTCCTTCAAAAGCAAATTCGTAAACTCAACCGAACCCATATCCTTTAAATGATCAGGTATAGGCGCCCAACAAAACATCCCAGCCTTCGGCGCAGGGATATCCCAACCCGCACGCCCAAATGACTCAAGCAAAACATCGCGACGTTTCTTATATATATTGCGAATCTCTATAATAGGCTCCTCCGGGCCGTTCAACGCCGCCGTCGCCGCAACCTGTAATGGCGTAAACGCACCATAATCAAGATAAGACTTCACCTTACGCAAAGCCCCAACCAAATGCTTATTCCCCGAACAAAAACCAATACGATATCCCGCCATCGAAAAGGTCTTAGATAAAGTCGTAAACTCAACCGCAATCTCTTTTGCTCCGTCAATCTGCAAAATAGACGGCGTGGGCTCCTCAAAATAAATCTCAGAATAAGCAACGTCAGATAAAATCCAAATATCATGCTCCCTCGCAAAATCAACAATCTGCTTGTAAAACTCTAAATCTACTGTCTGCGCAGTCGGATTTGACGGATAAGACACAATCATCATCGTTGGCTTCGGAACAGAATGACGCACAGTCCGCGGCAATGCAGCAAGAAACTCATCAGGAGAATTCGCAGGAATATGCCGAATAGATGCCCCAGCAATGATAAAACCAAATGGATGAATAGGATAGCTGGGATTCGGCGTAATAATCACATCCCCCGGAGCCGTCACCGCCTGCGCCAAATTGGCAAGACCCTCTTTCGAGCCCAATGTCACAATCGTTTCCGTATCTGTGCAAAGATCAACATGAAAGCGTCGCTTATAATAAGCACAAACAGCCTTGCGCAGACCATGAATTCCGCGCGACACAGAATAACGATGCGTACCCGGCTTTTGAATAGATTCTATAAGCTTCTCTTCTATATGTTTGGGCACCGCAATATCCGGATTGCCCATGCCAAGATCAATAATATCGCGCCCTTCTGCCCGAGCCTCAGCCTTTATGCGATTGGTTGTCTCAAAAACATAATCCGGCAAGCGCTTTAGACGATAAAAATCAGTTGATGGCATCGATCATTCCTAAGATTTTGGGATGTTGGGCGCCACAAACTAGCTTTTCATCCCATAATTCGCAAGTCCTTTTGACAAAAACACATAAGATGAATATTTTAGAGGTATATAAGAATTAAATTGAGAACTTGATGCAAAATAACATTTCAGTAGAAGAATTAGAAGAAAATTTGTCTTTCCTTGAAGATTGGGAAGAAAGATATAAATATATCCTCGATCTTGGACAAAATCTAACGCCCTTTCCAGAAGAAAAACAAAATGATACCTATCGCGTGAAAGGATGCGTATCGCAGGTCTGGCTTGATTATGAAAAAAATAATGACAGGCTCATTTTTTCCGGAAGCTCTGATTCGCACCTTGTGCGCGGATTAATCGCACTGCTCTTCATCGCTTACTCAGGTAAAACAGCACCCGAAATCCAAAATGTCGATTTTAAAAGCTTCTTTACAAAGCTTGGCCTGTCTGAACATCTTACACCACAAAGATCCAATGGCTTATTCTCAATGGTCGGACGCATTCAGGATATTGCTGCTGCTGTTGAAAGCGAGTGATTTATAATCCTTTAAAATAGAGTGTATTGATATTTAAAAAACGGTCGCTTCGCCCTTCGACAAGCTCAGGGACCGCTCAGGGACCGTTTTTTTGCTACTCGACAGGCTCAACGACCGTTCTATATATTGCTATAGAGCATTAGGCTAAAACACCATTTGCCTGTATTAGCCCTTCATGGTGTTCTATTCTGGCGCGCCCTCAGACTTTACTTCTCTTAGACCTACGTTCTTGTGTCAAACCGCTAGCTGGACGTTTGGAAGCTCCGGCTCGACGTGGAGTGTCTCTGACTTCTTCTGTCGAACCTCTGGCTGGACGTGTAGAAGCCCTGGCTTGTTTTCCCATTTCACTGACTACTGCTCCTAATTCATTGTAATCCGCGCTCAAAGCTTCATGGACTCTTGTCAAATGAGCGACTTTTCTTCTCAATTCTCCGTGGCTTTTACTCAAAGCAGCGTGTTTATTGCTCAAATCTCTGTAACTTGTACTCAAAGCTTCATATTCACTTCTCAAATCTCGAACTTCTGCTGCTAAATCATTTTGTGTCAATGAGGGAGGTTCACTTGATCGGGCGTGAGGGAGAACACGTGGTTGCCCTTTTACCAAACTTAAAAGGTTCATTGCATCATCGACTCTTTCACTAACTTTTGTGCCTCTTTCAGCTGTTTCAACTCCTCCTGCTTGATGGGGAAGTGTACCATAATCAACAAGAATACTTTCTGCTGGTTGAGCTCCTCCTTCTTGAGGAGGGAGATGCCTATAATAACCTTCTTCGCTCCCGGGGGCCCTTGCTTGAGAGTGAGGCGGTTCACCTCCATGATAAGCACTTTCTTGCTGAAGCGCTCTTGATAGACCTAGTTCTGATGGGCCAATAAAATATGGTATGGGCGGAAGGGTTCCATAGCTCGTATCTTGATAAGCCCCATAGCCATATTGTCCTCCTTTATAGGCCATGGACGGTTGCCGCACAGGATGGTCTTGCCCTTGAGGAGCAGTTTGCCCCCATTCTTCAGCAGTATAACCTCCTCCAAATGGGAATTCTTGGACTACTCCGCGCTCGACATGAGGACCTTCGTCCGTATGGGCAGGAGTTCCTTGTGCTCGATTACGAAGTATTCTAGCATTGATTTTTTGAGAGTTTTCATATAAAGATATACAACATGAAGTTAGATGTCGCATAATGAAGCAAAAAAGGGATTCGTTATGTCAGATTTAGTATGCAAGAGATGCGGCAGTGAGAAATATGTAAAGAATGGCAAAGTACGCGGGCATCA
>JBCCNR010000027.1:0-11136 GCA_039025725.1 Pseudomonadota bacterium
GTGCGAAGGGTGCAAAAGCTAGAAAAACAACGAAATAATTCAAAAACTTGCGCTTCGACATGCTCAGCGACCGTTTTTTGAAGGCGATTTTCACCAAGAATACGATGCCCATAATCAAGGAGCTCAGTGATTTTCTTGGCTGTTTGAAATTTACTGACGGCAATAATATCAAGCTTTCTGGCTTCAAGGTAATAACCCTTAAATGTTTTGCTTATACCTTTTTTATATACTCAAATTTCTCAACAATCTGCATTTTCTAAATTTTTCTTTTTTTTAAAATTTTTTGCACTTTTAACCATTCATATTACTACCAAATAAAATTGATTCGGGCACGGTTTCTATCACATAAATTTCGCGCAAAGCCACAAACGTCTTTGCGATCGAAGCGAAGCAATCTCTTTGCATATAAAGTATAACAGATTGCCACGGGTGCTATGCACCCTTGCTATTGACGAGGGCAATAGCCTTATTTTCTACGCCGGCGTCCTGATATAAATATCCCAAAGGCTGTCATGATTGCCAGAAGCCCCCATGGCTCAGAAACCTCAGTTGGGTCACAATCCTCAACCTTTGGATCACATGTCGTTGGGTGACAGTCAGGATGGTCAGGATTTTTTTCACAGAAAGGTCTGCATTCCGGATCATCGGGATTTTGTTCGCAGAAAGGACGACATTCTGGATCATCAGGGTTTTGCTCGCAAAATGGGCGACATTTTTCATCATTTGGATAACGCTCACAGAAAGGGCGACATTCTGGATCATCAGGGTTTTGCTCGCAGAATGGGCGACATTTTTCATCATCAGGAAAACGCTCGCAAAATGGACGACATTCTGGGTCATTTGGATTTTGTTCACAGAATGGACGACAGCTCTTATCATCCGGGAATTGCTCACAGAATGGACGACAGGCTTTATCATCAGGAAAACGCTCGCAAAATGGGCGACATCTCTCATCATTAGGATTTTCATCACAGAAATCCCTCACGATAACGGTTGTAGTGCCACCACCACCGCCACCGCCACCGCCGACGAATGGGATAACGGCGCCTCCGAAACCACCAACAGGGAAACCACCACCGCCAAAGCTTGCGACGGGTGCAGGGACACTATTTGTGATCATTGGCGCTGGAGCCTTTTCTTGCGGAACAATTGACGCTGTTGGTGTATTATCCACGGGCGCAGGCTGGGTGATGATGCCTAAGTCAAGACCAAGATAAGTGAACTCACCTGAGCTTAATTTTTTCTTACTCATCCCCCATAGCCAGATGCCAATATCTTGTCCATCTGTCCAATACCCATTATAGGGCCCCATAGCCATGGCCTTAAAAATAAGAGTATGGTCTTCTTGTGAATATAAAGTCCCGTCAGGACGATATGTCTTTAAGGTTGCTGGCAATGTCCCTGAAACGAGATTTGTCGGTGTCACTTTCTCAGCGCGCATACCGGTACCATCCACATCCCATTGCCCGCGGAAACGCTTGGATGTACCATGAATATGCAGCTCCCCGCCCTTATGTAAGGTCAGCTCACCATAGCGCCCCTTGGCCGAGTTAATACCAGTCAATTTGAAATGCGTTGTATCAAGCAAAGTAATTTTATTACCGAGAGCGGAAAAGCGAAAAGCCTCATCGGAGAGATTATAAAGGCGCTCCCCTGCGATACGCTTTGGCGAAGGTGTTTCATGCAAAATGGAAAAACGTGTCTTATAATTAGGATTATTCGATGTCATGCTTCTTGCGTAATAAACACGCTGCCCATTCGCAGGACTATAATTTACAGGGTCACCTGAGCTGCGGACAGGCAACATACGCTGAGACCTCTGCGCAGCGCGGTCATTTACATCATAAGATTGAGCAGAATGAGAAGGCTCAATGTCAGCAGCCGAAGCAGCAACATCTATCGCATAAATCGGCTGCGTGTTCAGCAGAAAATAAGCGGTGGCAATAACACTGAAAAGTGACACTTTACCAAGAAAAGCCTTTATAGTGTGAAACATTTAAACAACCTATTGATATAAAACAACTTTATGGAATATTAGCGAAAATATGTGTAATAATCGTAAAATGATAGAAATATTTGCATAATTTATGCCAAAAGACCTTTAAAAGCAATAGCTTAATCATATTAAGTCATTGACCATATCAGTCTTATTAAAATGTCATACTTATATGGTTAACGAACATATCAGCTTTCCATTGGTTCACGCATGCGCTCAATATCAGCAATATGCGGTGAGTCTCGTAAAACGCCTAGGATACTCTGAAGATGGCCGAGGTCAAAAACATCAAGATCAACCACAAAGCGATAAAAATCTGATTTCCTTTGAATGGCCTTTAAATTTGAAATATTGCCTTTATGGCGCCCTATAAGGCCGGCTACATCCCCGAGGGCTCCGGGTTCATTGGAGATCTCTACCAAAATCCGCGTTGTATAGATCGGTTTATTTTCAATGTCATGTGTTGTATCCCAGCGCAGATCAATCCATAATTCTGGATAATCCTCATATTCCTCCAAGACCGAACAATCAATCGTATGGACATCAACACCGCCAGTCTCCTTTAAGAGGCCTATAATACGGTCTCCCGGCAAAGGAGAACAGCAAGATCGCAAGTGAATAGCAACACCGGGCAATAAGCCCGCAATAGGAATACTGATATTTTTCGAGTCTTTGAGAGCTTCGTCAGTTTCGGTATTTTTTTCAAGATCCGGAAAGGCTTTACGCATAATCTCATCAAGCTTAATATGACCATGACCGAGCTCATAATAAAAACTATCTGTATCAAAAATACCAGAATGTTGCTCAATTAAAGCAAGGTTTTCTGGCGTGATCTCTAGATCAAACAGTGCAAAAGCCCTCTGTGTTAAAGATTTCCCAAGCTTAATATGTTGTTCTCTTTCCTGTTGCCGGACGGCTCTGCGGATTGCGCTTTTGGCTTTCCCTGTCCGAGCAAATTCCTCCCATGAGCCCGATGGCATGGCCTGCGGAGAGGTTATAATTTCTACAGTATCGCCATTATGCAAACAGGTTCTAAGTGGCACACGTATATTATTAACTTTTACCCCTGCGCATCTGTCCCCGACATTTGAATGGACAGCATAGGCAAAATCTATCGCCGTCGCACCGCGAGGAAGACGGATAATCCGTCCTTTTGGCGTAAAACAAAAGACTTTATCATGGAAAATTTCCATTTTTGTATATTCAAGCAACTCCAGAGCATCGCCGCCCTCTTTCATATGATCAATCCACTCACTGATCCAGCCATAACGCTGCGGATCATCTGCGCCCGATTGCTTATATCCCCAATGTGCTGCCACACCATGCTCGGCAAAATCATGCATTTTCTGGGTTCTGATCTGTATTTCAACCTTATGTGCACCAATCATCACGGTTGTATGCACCGAGCTATATCCATTACGCTTGGGCACAGATATATGATCCTTAAAGCGCCCCGGCACACAAGACCATGTGGCATGAATAATGCCCAAAACACGATAGCAATTTTCTATTGTGTCAACAATGATCCGAAATGCAATCACATCGGCGATAGCTTCAAAGCTAATCCCCTGTTTCTGCATTTTCTCATATATGGAATAAGGCGTTTTTATCCGCCCATAAATATGCGCTCCAGTAACACCTTTTTCAGCAAGCTTTTTTTCCAATTCACATTCAATATCCCCAACAAGGTCAGGGTGATCTTTCTTTAAAGCCTCTAATCGCGCAACGGTGCTATCACGTGCATCCGCATTTAAAGTCCGAAAACAGAGATCTTCCAGCTCTTCACGGATAAATTGTACCCCAATACGCCCTGCAAGCGGTGCATATAATTCCTGCGTTTCACGCGCAATGCGAATGCGTTTTTCCTCTTTCTTGATAAACCCCAAAGTACGCATATTATGCAAACGATCCGCCAGCTTCACCAGCAAAACACGAATATCATCAGCAATAGCCAGTAAAAGCTTGCGGAAATTCTCGGCTTGTTTTTCATTTTCTGTGATATCTTCGTCAATATCAGCAAGCTCTAATTTGGTCAGCTTCGTTACCCCATCGACAAGATTGGCAACCTCTTCGCCAAATTCACGCGCAATATCACCCTTTGTAACCGTCGTATCCTCGACAGTATCATGCAATAACGCCGTCACAATCGTTGTGTCATCCATCTTGAGCTTCGTTAAAATATTCGCAACTTCGATCGGATGAGAAAAATAAGGGTCTCCATTGGCTCTGGTCTGGCTTCCATGGGCACGCATGGCATAAACATATGCCTTATTGAGAAATGCCTCATCTGTATTCGGATTATATTCACGAATACGCTCGACAAGCTCATATTGACGGATCATATTTTTAGTATCAAATTTCGTTAAGGTTTGTTAAGTGTAATAGAATATATGTTTCAGTTTCTCTGTAAAGTCTTAATAAAAGCTATATTTATTCTGCCAGCGATTGCATCAGCCGCAGAGCCTGAAAAATTATATCTCGGGGAAGGCAGCATCACAGAGCTCGCTTTTGAACAATTTAACGGCACAGATAAGCATATCACATTAAATGGTGTAGCAAAACTTACGATAGATGAGTTTTCGCAATCTGAAGAAGAGCGCACAATTTTACGCCTGACACCTCGGCTGCCCAATTCAGATGGCCATATTGCTGGCAGTGCCTATGCGAAATATCCTCTTAAAGGCTTTCGGATTGGATATCCTTTTAGTACATTTTTTCGTTATCGCGTGACAGCATCTAATGTATATGATGGGTCGGGGATGGTTTTTGCGATTCACTCTGACAAAAGAGAAGATAAAGCCCTCGGGAAATGCAAATTTTGTATGGGATTTAGCGGAAATGCGCTTATCGGGCGCAGTGTGAAGCCATCTGTCGGGATTGAATTTGATATTTATCTGAATGCAAAAGATTATGATTATAATATGGTTGGGCTAAATTTTCACGGCAGTAAAGTCTCAAGATATATTCATACAGGCGCATTTCTGCCCAATAGCCGCACGGAGACAATCGAATCACCTTACACTGAAAGACCAATCAATAACGGTATCCCCTGGAATGTCTGGATTGATTTTGATGGAACAGTAATTGAAGTGCGTTCTTCGCAGCAAAATTATCGCGCGGATGCGACATTACATCTTAGACGAGAAGTCAATATGCGCGATGCTATGAGCCTGCGGAAGCAGAAGGGAGAAGAAATTGAACCTATTGTTTTTGTTGGTTTTTCGGCTGATCCGGGACTTTATCCTGCTTATACAGATATTTTACAATGGTATTTTAGGCCTTGCCATGCGCCATATGGAGATTATGTTGGAGATATTGTTGATCAAAAGGAGCGCGAAGCTAAAAAGGGTGAAGATGTTATTTGCTTCAAAGAGGGCCTTGGGCGCGGAACGATTGATCGGAATATAGAAGATATATCACCTCCGACCGGGGGAGGCGTCGAATGATAAAATTTAAATTAGAGAAACTCAAAAAATTCTGGGAGACATTTAAGGGTAAGCCTCTTAAATTTGGTGGAATTTTTCTTGGTGTATCCTTTCTGGTTTATATCGTGATATGGAATACGATTTCACATCTGATCGGCAGTCGCATCGTCGATAAAATAGATGAGATGCGCAGCAAAGGCGTAGATATTGCCTTGACTGATCATAATATGTCGGGCTTCCCGAATAATTTTATCATTAATTTTGAAAAGCCTATTTATAGGAATAGTGATCGTACTTTTGGCTGGACAACATCGGGCCTTGTTATTACACCGCTTGTTTTTGAGGATCGTACCGTTCATATTGATTTTCCAGATGATCAATATTTTTCCTTTCGTAATTTTGGCGAAGAAAAGCCTAGAAAAATGATTTTGCGCTCTGATAATTTACGGATTGCAACATCTTTCCGGGAGACCGTCCCAAGCCCGATACATATATCTTCGCAAAATTTGCTTTTACAGATCTTTAGAAAATCAGCAACCATAAGAATGGGCACATTGACTGCCAAAATCTATGATGATGAAACTCTGGTTGATAATCGTATTGAGGATATGATTGCTGCTGAGATAAATATTTTCAATCTTGGCCTCACGGAATTTTGGAGAGGCGTCTTAGAAAATGATTTTACGCAATTGACGGCGCATATTTACATGCGCAACCCGGGAACATTAAAGGATTTTGGCAGGCTGCGTTTCTTTGCAATGCGTGGCTTTGACCCTCCTGAGATCATAATTGATCGCGCAAAACTTTTCCATCGTCTGTCAGATATTACCATGACAGGACTTTTGACAATTGACGATGAGATGCGCTTTAATGGAAATTTGGATGTTACAATCAGTGACTATCGTAAAGCTCTTGCTTTTCTTGAGAAAAAAGGTGTCATTGCTAGAAATTTTACGCAGCAACTTCGCAATATTTTCAGTTTTCTTGTGGCAACTGATCCAACGCCAAATGTAAGCTCTAGCGTAACAATAAAACTTAGCATAAAGAAAAATATGGTCTATAAGGGAAATATCCCGATAGCAAAATTACCGGGTATATAGGACGGAGGCCGTTCAGCATTGCCTGGACGTAAAAGATAAAAACACATCAAAGATATATCTTATGATTGAAAATATCCAAAAAGCACATCTGATGACAGAATTAAGGCGGATTTTTTCCATCTTAATTTTTGAAGATAAAAAACTATTATGGCTCGCGGCTATTTATGGCTTTGGCATCAGCTTTTTGACACTCTCTGTGCCTGTCTCGGTGCAGATGTTGATCAATAGCATCAGCTATACGGCCTCTTTTCAGGCGGTTATCATATTGGCTCTTTTTCTGTTATTTTTACTGATATGTTCCGGCGTCCTGAGTGGTCTGCAAATCTATATCATGGAACTCTTTGAACGGAAAATCTATGTAAGGCTCTCTTCGGAAATAACCTTAAGGACAATATATGCCGATTATCAATTTTCGGCCAATGCCAACAGAACAGATTATATTAATCGCTATTTCGACATAATGACTTTACAAAAAGTCGTTCCGAGTTTGATTACTGGCGTCTTTGGCCTTGTGTTGCAAATGATTGTTGGGGTTGTTGTTGTCTCCTCATATCATCCATATTTGTTGATATTTAATGTTCTTTTTCTCTTTAGCATATGGGCAATACTCTCTTTTTGGGGATATGATGCGATTGTGTCGGCCTTCAAGGTCTCACAAGCAAAATATGAAACTGTCCGCCATATCGAAGATATCGGTCAAGCCTATAGCTTTTATGGATCAGAAGCACATACAGATTACGGAATTAAAAAATCAGACCATCTGATTGATAGCTATACAGTAAAGCGTATCTCTTTCTTCGGGCATGTTTTCAAACAGCAAATTGCGCTTTTGATTCTCTATGCGATCTGTAGCGCTGGCTTGCTTGGGGTTGGGGGTGTATTGGTAATTGATAACCAACTTACGCTCGGGCAGCTTGTGGCCTCGGAGCTGATTTTATCGACTGTTTTTTATAATATTTCTCGCTCGGGCAGCTTTCTGACGCAATTTTATGAGATGTGCGCTGCACTTGAAGAAATTTATCGCATATATCAAATGCCTTTGGAAAGTCCACCGCGCAAATTCAAAAACAATGATGTATGTGATGTAACATATGATGAAGCTGTCTTTCTGGATGATAATAATGACGATGAAGAGCGCTTGATCAGATTGGATTTTCAGGTCAAACAAGGCAGTAAAGTGACTTTCGCCTGTGAGGATATTGCGATTCAAAATACCATCATCCAGAGCATTTTAGGCCATTTTCCTCCGCAGTCTGGGCGTATTCTTATTGGGGATACAGATTTGAGGGATTTTAGTATTCGCAGATTGCGTGATGATATCATTGTTCTCGATCAGCCGACTGTGATTGAGTGTACCATTCGTGAATATCTTATGATGCGGGATCCGGATGCTAAAAATAGTGAAATTTTTGATGTTCTCGAGCATGTGGAGCTGAATAATGCTATTTCAAGTCTCCCGCAGGGGCTGGATAGCGCTATGACTGTGACAGGCATGCCGCTTTCTCCGGATCAGGTTTTAAGGTTGAAGCTTGCGGCTGCTATTCTTGCAAGGCCCTCATTGCTGATTGTAACGCAATTTTTCGATACAATTCCCAATCATCTTTACAGACGTATTTTTCAAAGGCTGCAATCTATGGAAAAAATGAGCCTGATCTATTTTACCAATCGCGAAGAAGATGACATCTTCAATGCACGTTATCATGTGAAAAACCTAATTGCCCAAACGAGTTAGAAGATTATGGAACTTGAAAAATTTTTACAACATGAGCGTCATCGTTTTCACTCAAAAAATATTGTGCATTTGCCGCAATTTATTAAAAATTATGCTCGGTTTTTGATTGCTCTTATCATTTTGATTTTTATCGTTTTGATCTTAATACCATGGATACAGACTGCTTTCGGGTCTGGGAATATCACTACACTTAACCCACATGACAGGCAGCAATATATATCTGCGCTTATTTCTGGTCGTATCAAAAGATGGTATGTTCAGGAAGGAGATATGGTCAAAAAAGGCCAGATTATTCTTGAAATGGTCGATAATGATCCGGATCTTATCAACAGATTGACTGAAAAAATGCAGGCGCAAAAATATACCTATGAGGCTAAGAATACCGCTGCACGGACTGAGCTGCTCAATTATGAGCGGCAGAAAAAATTATTTAAGCAGTCACTGGCCTCGCGTCTTGAGGTTGAGCGCGCCAAGATCAGCTATAATAAGGCAGTTGCTGCACGCGAAAATGCTGAGGTTCAGTTACAAAGCGCCAAAAGCGAGCTCTCCAGACAGCAAACTCAAGAGGTTATAGCACCAGCAGACGGAATTATCGTGCAAATCAGATCGGGAGGCCTCGCGACATCTGTGAAAAAAGATGATGTTGTGGCAACTTTGGTGCCACAAAATGTTCCGCTGGCGGTTGAGCTCTATATAAGTGGGCTTGATGTTGCGCTTATGAAACCCGGATTAAAAGTCCGGTTGCAATTTGAAGGCTGGCCTGCGGTACAATTTAGTGGGTGGCCTTCTATTGCCTTTGGGACATTTGGTGGCATTGTGCATGCTGTTGACCCTTCTATATCGCAAAATGGGAAGTTTAGGATTTTGATCAAACCTGAACTTGACGATGTCGCTTGGCCAGATGAACGCTTTTTGCGCTATGGTGCGAAAGTTAAGGGATGGGTTCTGCTTGATACTGTTCCATTGGGCTATGAGCTCTGGCGTCAGTTAAATGCTTTTCCACCTGAATATACTTATGAAGATAAAAAAGAATTCACCTATTCTTCTGGGAAATCCTCTGGGAAATTTGGTAAATAAAATCTAGAAGCTGTCCAACAGGGTTAACAAAGATGATTTTTGAGGGATTTTTAGCTGAAAACAAACTAAAAAATCTGTGCATAGTGGTGCTACGGACATATTTTTTAGTGACGTTTGTAGGCAAAAATCACCAAAAAGGGCTTTTATTAACCTCGTTGAACAGCTTCTAGGGGACAGTTTATGAGCAAGCAGTTTTCAGAGCAAGTTGCTGAAATTACAATAACAGAAGAGTGCGCGATTCACGCATTATCCATGATTTGTCAGCTTAAGCTAGAGCCGACACCAGAAATCTATAATCTATGGTACTCTTATTATAAGGAAGATGATTGTGATTTAAGAAATCGCATGGATGAGATCGTTAAGCAGAATGATAATGTTGAGCTGCGTCATTTTGACAGTGTTTTATCTAATGTCCGCAAGGATAATATGGCGCTTACGGAGTTCCATACGGATGTTTCACAAGTGATTAATGATACTTTTCAGAATGCGGATGATATTTCTGAAAATACAAAGAGCCTTGGGGATTATATTAATGAAATTTCATCTTCCGAAGGCGCCGAGGCACAAGAGATCATTGAGGAAATCGTTAAAAAGTCAAATGTTGCGATGGAAACCAATGAGCGTTTGACTGCGCGATTAAGTGAACAGCAAAAAATGGTTGCAAGCCTACAAGAAGAATATGAGCGTGTGCGCAATGAGTTAATCACAGATAATCTGACAAAAGTTCATAATCGTCGCCATTTGGATGATAGATTGCCAAAATTGATTGAAATTGCTGTGCAAACCAAGCGCCCCCTAAGCCTATTGATGTTTGATATAGACCATTTTAAGAAATTCAACGACACCCATGGCCATTTGGTGGGGGATACGGTTTTGAAATTTGTTGGTCATATGATGCGGCAGCTTTTTCCTGATAATGCTGATAATCTTTTCCGTTATGGCGGGGAAGAATTTACGATCATCTTCCCAGATATGGGGCGCTCCGAGGCGCATAAGTTCGCTACACAGCTGCTAAATGCGATCGGGAAGAAAGAAATTACAAAAAAAACAACCAATGAAAATATTGGTAATGTTACCATTTCGGGCGGTATTGCGGAGCTTACGAAAAAAGAAGATGCGCTTTCATTGATTAAGCGCGCGGATGAGGCCCTATATGCCTCCAAGCGCAATGGGCGCAATCAAATGACAACTGCCAAGTAGTTCAAAGTGGCATAATATTTGAAAAACAATAATAGAATTTTTATGCATTTGAACAGAAAATATGACTTATCCAGATTTGAAGCTGCGTCTTTGTGCGCTGGGTGCGGGGAGCCTCATCATTTCAGGTTATATTTTAACAGTCAATTATAATATCTCACAGAAATTAACCTTTGAAACTATTTTGGATACGAGCCTTTACGAGGCCAATATATCGCTTTTAGAAGCAGATATAGATCAAATATCAGATAATGAAGATGATTTTTTGGAATTAAAGGATATTTATGACCATATTGAAGAAGAGGCACAGCATCACGAAGCAAGTGATAAACCAGACACTTATGCCGAAGATATCCTCTTAGCGCAAAAGAAAGCACGTGATGACCTTGCGAAATTATCTGCAATAGGGCGCGCAAAAATTCACTTAAGGCCGAAAGCAGAGACATATAATATAGAAGAGAGTTTAACTCAGGAAGTTCAGGCAGAAAATTATTTTGCATTACACAAGCCGAAAACAGAGCTTGATAAGCTTTATATCCTCCCGATAGATGATGCTATTCTAAGGAATGATGTGCAAAGAGATCAGCAAAAGCAAAATTTTAAAGAAAA
>JBCCNR010000028.1:0-11094 GCA_039025725.1 Pseudomonadota bacterium
ATTATACTTATTTTTATGGTTCATTGCACAGATAGTCTTTTGTGATATATATAATGCCTATTCTGTAATAACATATTCATGCAAAGCAAAACTAAAATTCTTCCTATTTCAATTGGCCCCATTAAGGTTGATATGCCGATTATGTTGGCGCCCTTATCAGGAGTAAGTGACGTTCCATATAGGGCTGCTGTCTGTCATTTTGGGACGGCTATGGTTTTTTCCGAGATGATAGCATCGCGTACGCAGTTGAATGATCATCGCCCAACTTTGAAAATGATTGATAAGGCTAAAGGTCAAAAATATTCGGCTGTGCAGCTTGCGGGATATGAGCCTTATTATATGTCAGAAGCCGCAAAGTTAAATCAGGACCTTGGGGCAGATATTATTGATATAAATTTTGGATGTCCGGCTAAGAAAATCGTTGCAAATTATGCTGGCTCTGCATTGATGCGAAAAGATATGGTTGCGCGCGCAACATCTATCTTAGGGGCGACTGTTAAGGCTGTTTCCGTTCCTGTGACTTTAAAAATGCGACTGGGGTGGGATGAAAATTCAATAAATGCGAGAGAAATTGCGCGGATTGCTGAGGATCTCGGGATAAAGATGATCACAGTCCATGGGCGTACGCGATGTCAAATGTATAAGGGGAATGCAGATTGGGACGCCATAAAAAATGTCAAAAATAGTGTAAAGATACCTGTCATCGTAAATGGAGACATAAAATCTTTTGAAGATGCTGAAAAAGCTTTAGATGCAAGTGGCGCAGATGGTTTCATGGTTGGACGTGGAACTTATGGTAAGCCATGGCTTATTCGGCAAATGTTGGAATATTTTTCAGCAGGCAAAGAGAAGAGGCATATTTACAAGCCTTCGCAAGAGGACATCAAACATATTATTATTACGCATTATGAGCATATTTTATCTCATTATGGTATAAAGGCTGGCATTAAAATCGCCCGAAAACATCTCAGCTGGTATTTAAAAGACATTGAGGCCGGTGATATTTGCATATCCAGGATAAAAACACTGGAATGTCACCACGACGTTATAAATACATTAAAGCAATTTTTTCTATAAGTTTCCACACGCTCTAGCTTTAATATTAATCTTTTCGTAACTCTCTAAATATATATTTGCCTTGAAGTTATATCTATAGCTTCCAGAAATTCCATATGAGGGGGCATTATGTCTGATCATGAAAATAATCAGGAAGATAATATAGAAGATCAGGCATCTTCAGAAGAAACAAGTACAGATAACGATACCATTTCTGCCGATGACGGCGGGGAGGGCGCCTCAGATGGTATTTATGTTTTGGAAAGTGTTGTTGACCCTGAATATCTTTCGAAAGTAGCAAAATATGTCATTGATTATTATGCATCACATGAAGACTTAAAAATAGATGCCTCACATATTGAAAATATGAGCACGGCTGCCGTGCAGACTTTCGTGAGTATTAATCGCTATGCGAAGGATAATGATAAGTCATTACAGTGGCTCTCCCCAACGGATAGCTTCATCGATTCATTCAACAATTTAGGGCTTTATTCAGAAATGATGCAAATGGAGATCGCAAATGCCTAAAAAAATTCTCGCTATAGACGATATGAAAACATTGCGCGATCTTTTGGGAAAAGTTCTACGCACTGCTGGCTATGAGGTGGTCGAGGCCGTTGATGGCGTTGATGGGCTGGATAAATTCAATACATGTAAGCCGGATTTGGTTATTTCTGATCTGAACATGCCCAATCTGGATGGGATTGGCTTTGTGACGGGCGCCCGCGAGACATCTGAAGGTAAGAATGTTCCTATTCTTATTTTGACAACAGAAACCAATGAGGCCTTAAAAGTGCGCGCCAAAGAAGCTGGCGCGACTGGGTGGCTAACGAAACCGTTTAATCCACAGCGTGTTATTAAGCTTGTGGATCAGTTGACCGGAACACGGAGAAACTAATTATGGATGATTTAGAAGAATTCAGACTCATCTTTTTTCAAGAATGTCAGGAGCTTTTACAGGCGCTGGAGGAATCTCTGTCCTCTATTGAGGGTGGCGATTACGATAATGACACGATAAATGCAGCTTTCCGCGCGATTCATTCGATTAAGGGTGGGGCTGGTGCATTTGGTTTTGATGGTATGGTGAGTTTCTGCCATTCATTTGAAAATGTGTTAGATCAGGTGCGTAATGACAAGATTGACCTCGATGCGAATATGGTCAAGCTTGCGCTTCGTTCTAAAGATATTGTGTCAGATCTTGTTGAGGCCGCACAGACAGGATCGGAAGATCTTGCATCTATGGGTCTTGATGTTCTGAAAGAGCTTGAATATACGCTTGAAAATATGAAAGCGCCATTGGCTGGAAGTCTGGGTAAAGCGGAAGCTCCGGCACCTCAGCAGGTGAAGCCGGAAGAGAATAAAGCTGTGGAGGCTGCTTCTGAACAAGATGAAGAAGAAGAGCCAGCCGAGCGTGATGTAACCATCACATTCAAACCGGAAGCTGATCTTGTGCGCGCAGCGATAGAGCCAATTTCGATCATTGATAATTTATTTGAGCTTGGGGCTTTAACAGTTGAAGTGACTGAAAATAAGATTCCTGATCTCGTCGATTTCAGGTCTGATCAATGTTATTTGAGCTGGAAGTTTATCTTATTTACGGCTGCCAGCATGGAAGATATCGAGGATGTTTTCTTCTTTGCGAAGGAATATGCTGAGATCACTTATGAGGATGAGCGATCAGAAGCAGAACAGGAGGCTGAAGATAATAGTGCTGCGCAAGATGATAAGGCAGACACTTCAGATGCGCAAAGCTCAGAACAAGCTGCACCGCAGGAACAGGTTGCTGATAACGCTGGTAACAATCAACAACCAGAAAAAGAAGCTAAAAAAGCCGCCGTTAAGGCCCCGATCACATTGCGGGTTGATTTACAGAGAATTGACCGTCTTGTGAATATGGTTGGTGAGACAGTGATTACACAATCTGTTTTGGCGCAGCAGGCCTCCAGCTTGTCACCAGAGCAGCATGGTGGGTTATTACATGCGATTGAATCATTATCTCGGCAGACAAGAGAGCTTCAGGAAAGCGTGATGTCTATTCGTGCGCAGCCAGTGAAGAATGTGTTTGGTCGCATGAACAGGCTCGTCAGAGAGCTTTCCATGTCGCTTGAAAAAGAAGTGAAGCTTGTCGTTATCGGTGAGCAAACCGAAGTTGATACAACGGTTATCGAAGAGCTTGCAGATCCTTTGGTGCATATGATCCGCAATTCTATGGATCATGGTATGGAGCCACCGGCCGAGCGTGAAGCTGCTGGAAAGCCGCGTGAAGGTACGATCAAACTGTCAGCTGAGCACCGTTCAGGGCGTATTGTGATCACGATTACTGATGATGGGCGCGGAATTAATCGCGATAAAGTCCTTGAAATTGCGAAGAAGAAAGGTCTTGTTCCACAAGATGCAAATCCAACTGCGGAAGAGATTGAGAATATGATCTTCCTTCCCGGTTTTTCGACGGCAGATAAGGTCTCTAACGTATCTGGCCGTGGTGTTGGTATGGATGTGGTGCGCAGAAATATTCAGGCTCTTGGCGGACGTGTCTTTATCAGCTCCACACCGGGACGTGGAACGATTTTCACAATGGCCTTGCCGCTTACGCTTGCGGTGCTTGACGGTATGGTCATTCGCGTTGGAAATGAAAATTATATCATTCCGATTACCTCTATTATCGAAGCTTCGCGGGTTGGTAGCCATCAGCTGGATGTTTTGCCAAATGGAACGCGTGTGATCAATATGCGAGGGCAATATATAAGAATGATCAATCTGGGCAATGCGCTTGATGTTGAGCTAACGGCTGAAAACCCTCAGATTATTATTGTTGAAACCGAAGCTTATGGTCAGGTTGGGTTGCTGGTAGATGATCTTATCGGACAGCAGCAAATAGTGATCAAGTCGCTTGAAACCAATTATAGCCGCGTTGAAGGTATCTCAGGTGCTACTATCCTTGGGGATGGTAAGGTTGCACTTATATTGGATACGGATGCAACAGCGGCAAAAAATCTTGGATCAACATCATATGATGATCTTCCAAAAGTGACTGAAACCAAATTAACCGAAAAAGATATTTCAAATCAGGAGAAAGCATCATGAGTAACGCTGCACAAACCTCAGAATTAAACTCAACTCTTGCTGATAAACAGGAAATTAGTGGCGATCAGCGTCAATTTGTGACTTTCACGGTCGAAGGGCGCGCTTATGCTGTTGATATTATGTGTGTTCGTGAAATCAAGGCCTGGACAGAGACAACGCGTCTGCCACATCAGCCAGATTATATGCGCGGAGTTTTGAACTTACGTGGGTCTATTGTTCCGGTTCAGGATTTACGCACACGTTTTGGCATGGGAGAAACACAGGCTGATGGAAATCATGTTGTTGTGATTGTCGTGATCGAAGAGCGCCTTTTGGGAATTTTGGTGGATGCTGTGTCTGATATTCTGACTGTTGAGGCCAACCAGATTAAAGGCGTTCCGCAGGGCTCAGTGCATGTCGGTGAGGACTTCCTTGAGGGTCTTGTTAACACAGATGATGGAATGGTTGCAATTTTAACATTGCCGCTGCTTTTCAATAAAGGTTATGGCGATGAGCTTCCGCAATAATTTACCCTCATTATGTCTAGATAACTTATGAAAGTGAAAAAAAATGACATCTCTTGGAAAGAAAAAAGTCTATCTTGGCTTCAGCGGTCGATTGGCTGCTTTTGTACTTGGCGCATCCGCTATCGCAAATATGAGCGCCTGTATTGGCGCCTACCAATATATGAAAGGCAGCGAGACCAAAAAATCTCTTGATATCGCTCAGTCTATTTCTCAAAGCAAGCAGGAAGCAACTCTGGCTTTTTTTGAGAAAACGAAGGAAACGGTACTTTCACTCGCGACAGCCAGGATGAGCATCAGCGCTTTAAAAGATTTTAAAGGTGCTTATGATGATCTTGGTAAGGATGCAAAAAATTACATACAAACGCATTATATTAACAAAAATCCATTTTCGACTGGCGAAAGAGAAAATTATGATGTGGCCAATGATGGCTCAATTTATACGGCTTATCATCAACAATATCATCGCAGTTTCAGTCAGTTTAACAATTCATTTAAATTATATGATCTTTTCCTGATCGATAAAGATAGCAATATTCTCTATACTGTTGAAAAAGAAGAAGAAATTGGTGTCAATTTAAATCAAGAGCTTACAGATTCAGGGCTTGCAAAAGTTGTTAAAAAAGTTCAGGCAGACCCCAAAAGAAATGTCTGGTTTATTTCAGATTTTTCACCTTATGCTCCATCAGAGGGTGCATATGCATCTTTCATTGCAGCGCCTGTTTTTACTATTACCAATGAATATGTTGGTGTGATTGCTGCACAAATTGCGACATCTGAAATTAACGATATTATCACGAAACCAAGTGAGAACTATCCGCATCTTGTGAGCTATCTGATTGGTGAAGATATGTTTGCGCGCTCTGATTTGAATACAACAGATCAGACAGATATTGGCGTTAAATCTTTTGCTGATAATAAGGCCGCGACTTTAGCTGTCGCAGGGCAAAGTGGAAGTTTGTTTGATAATGGTCAGTTTGTTGGATATAGCCCTTTTAAATTTGGGAATTTGAATTGGGGAATTAATACAATTATTCCTGAAGAAGAAGCTTATGGCAATTTATATGAATTGCGGGGCATGTTGACAACCGTTTCATTGATCGTATTGGGTGTGATCAGTGTCATAAGTTATTTTGTTATGTTACATATGGTTAAGCCTGTTTTGAATGTGACTAAGGCTGTTAAAGCCATGTCAGAGGGGAAATCTATGTCCTTATCTGAGATTAAGCGAAGCGATGAAATCGGAGAGCTTGCACGTGCAGCAGCCGGTATTTATGAGAACGCCATTCAGGCCGCGAAAGTCAAAACCGCTGTTGATATCTCACAAAATGGCGTCATGATTGCAGATGATAATTTAGAGATAAATTATATTAATAAGGCTCTGCAAAATATAATACAAGAATCTCATAGTTTCTTTAAGAAGATTGATCGTGACATTGATCATAGTAATATTGTTGGTCAGTCTATTGACATATTTTTTGGTCATAACTCAGAAGAAATGCGTGAGAAAATTCTAAAGATCAATGCGCCTTACAGCACAGACCTTATTATTCTTGATCGGCATTTTTCACTTATCATTTTTCCTGTGAATGATATTGACGGAAAACGCATTGGATATGCAACAGAGTGGTGCGAAATCACCAATGATGTCAGAATGCGCACTGAATTTGGATCACTTTTGGATGCCATGTCGCAAGGTGATTTTTCAAAGCGACTTGATATAACAGAAGATGAAACTGTTATTAACAGTATTGCAATGAAGATGAATAAGACCTCTGAACGGGTTGAAAAATTCATGGATGCATTGAAAGCAACATTGTCGCATCTTGCAGATGGATATTTAAATGTTTCTATTACGAAAGAATTTGGCGGAGAATTTAACGCACTTAAAAACTTCGTAAATACGACAATTTCAAGGTTCTCAGAGACCATTGTTAATGTGAAAAATAGCAGTAGTCTGCTTGTCACGCAGGGCCAAGCCATTGCAGATAATTCAGAAACCCTTGCCAGCAGAGCAGAAGATCAGGCAGCAAGCATACAGCAAACAAGCGCGACCATGGATGAGTTATCCTGCACAGTGAAGCAAAATGCTGAAAGTGCGCAAGGTGTCAATTCGCTTTCAAAACGCGCAGCTTTGAAAGCACAAGAGGGCGGTGCTGTTGTCAGTCAAGCGATAGACTCTATGAAAACGCTCAAAAAGAGCTCAGCGCGGATTACGGATATTGTCAATGTGATTGACTCGATTGCTTTTCAGACCAATTTACTGGCGCTCAATGCGGCGGTTGAGGCTGCACGTGCTGGCGAAGCTGGTAAAGGGTTCTCAGTTGTCGCATCTGAAGTGCGTGTTCTTGCGCAAAGATCTGCTGGTGCAGCAAATGAAATAAGTAACCTTATCACAAATGCCAATGACCATGTGAAGGAAGGTGTGGAGTATGTGCTTGCAACAGGGACTGCACTTGATGACATCGTGAAAGCCATTCAATCTGTTGAAAGATCAATGAATGATATTTCGGTTGCCTCACAGGAGCAATCTACCGGAATTAACGAGGTCAGCACGGCTGTCGCCAGTATGGATGATAACACGCAGATGACAGCATCTATTGCAGATCAATGTGCATCTTCTGCCAGAAGTGTCCATAGAGAGATCGAGCAACTTAAAGAGAAAATTGGCTTTTTCAAAACATCTGGTGTTGCACCTGAATTGCCAGCATCTTCGCTTTCCTCGACATTGAGTGCCCTTAAGAAAGAAGATGAGAGCAATATGCGCGATGTTCTTGATACGGTCAAAACACAATCAGATATGTCTCAAAATGAGGAGGATGAAGAAGAATTTCAGGGGCTTATGCAAAAAACCAGCAATAACTGGAATAACTTTTAGGCCGAGAGACTCTTATGAACACCAAAAAAGAAAGTCAGGACAGCAGCTTCGCCGAGAAGGAGTTCGTCTTCACGGAAGCAGATTTCAATGACATCACAAACCGTATATATAAGCTTGCTGGCATTGTGCTGCAAGATCATAAGAAAGATATGGTCTATGGGCGGTTAGCGCGGCGCATCAGAGCATTAAATTTCAAAAAATTCTCTGACTATCGTGATTATCTTGACAGCAGTCAGGGCAAGCCAGAGCTACAAAATTTTGTGAATGCTCTGACGACAAATTTGACATCTTTCTTTCGCGAAGAGCATCATTTTACGCATTTTAAGCAAGAAATAAAATCTCTGATGCAAGCTGATCCAAGGCGGCGCCTGCGTGTATGGTGCTCGGCTGCCTCAACGGGGCAGGAGCCTTATTCCATCGCCATGTCCTTAGATCAGGTGAATGTGTCGGCAGCTGCGCAGGATGTAAAGGTTCTATGCACTGATCTTGATACGAATGTTTTAGCAAAATGTCAGGATGGTATTTACGATGAATCACATCTTGAGAAAATGCCGCATAATTTGCAGAAACTCTATTTCAAGCCTTTGGATAGCGGGCGTTATGAAGTTACAAGAAAATTGAAAGATCTTCTTATCTTTAAGCAATTAAATCTTCTCAGCAACTGGCCTATGCGCGGGCCTTTCGATGCCATATTTTGCCGAAATGTCTTGATATATTTTGACTTTGAAACACGTATGGCGATCATTTCAAAAATGATGAATATTTTAAGACCAAAAGGTGTTTTATATCTTGGTCACTCAGAGGCCTTTCCACTTGAGCATGATCTGGTGAAAACAGAAGGCCACACAATCTTTAGAAAGATATAATAGGGAAATATAAGGAAAATGGCACAAAATCCACTCGCAGAGTTTGAAAATTACAGTTTTCACAATGTGTTGCCCGGTCATTTCAAGATCACAACACGTGATGACGAAGTCATATCGACTTTGCTGGGCTCTTGCGTGGCGGCATGTTTAAGATGCTCTCGGACGGGTATAGGTGGCTTAAATCATTTCCTCCTTCCCTCAACACGTGGGCGTGATGTTTGTAAAGATCAGTCAATGCGCTATGGTGATTTTGCTATGGAGAAGCTCATTGGGTCCATTATTCGTTCAGGTGGCCATAGAGACAGTCTGGAAGTTAAAGTTTTTGGTGGGGCCAATCTTTACGACACAGACTCAAAAAAGACTATTGGGCGCTCAAATATACAGTTCGTCCTCGATTTTGTCCATTCAGAGGGCATAAGCCTATTGGCCGAAGATATTGGCGGAACGTCAGGGCGTAAAATATATTATCACCCTGCATCAGGAAAAGTGAAAGTTCAGACCTTAAACAAACAAAAAGAGCAAGATCTTAAGGCTTCTGAAAGAAATTACGGGCATAAATTAGATAATGAAGGTGACTCAGGCACAATAGAGTTATTTGGTTAATCTCTTGGTCTTACAAGGTAAAGGATAAAATTATGAATAAAATACGCGTTTTGACAGTTGACGATTCAACATTGATGCAACGTATTCTAAAATCTGCTTTAGAAGGTGCTCCTAATATTGAGCATGTGGGACAGGCTTTTAACAGCAATGAAGCGCGTAAGATGGTAAAACAATATAATCCTGATCTTCTCACGCTTGATGTTGAGATGCCTGGCATGAACGGACTTGAGTTCCTTGAAAGATTGATGAATGCGCGTCCATTGCCAGTTATTATGTTTTCTTCCCATACAGCGGACGGAACTGAAATTACTTTAAAGGCGCTTGAGCTTGGGGCAGTAGATTTTCTCCAAAAGCCAAGAGAAGGCCTTGATAAGACTTTAGCATATCTTAAAGAGACATTGGTGCCAAAGATACAGGTTGCTGGAAAAACCCAACCGAGATATCTCAAAGATAGATTATCCACCCTTATTAAGTCATCTCCTGATAGTGCACATACTTCACCTGTTGATCAAAAAGCCAATCAATTTGCTGCGGCGAACAGCCCTTATGAGCTGATTGCAATCGGGGCGTCAACAGGCGGCGTGAGCGCTATCCGTGAGGTTCTTGAGGGGCTACCCGGCAATCTTCCACCTATCGTTATTACTCAGCATATGCCAGAGGGCTACACAGAGCGCTTCGCTGAGCGCCTGAATCGCGATTGTGCAATGACAGTTAAAGAAGCCGCAAATAATGATGAATTGGAATTTGGTCATGCTTATATTGCTCCGGGAACGCATCATATGCGTGTTGTGAAATCTGCTGGCAAAAAAGCATATCACATCGAATTAGATGATGGCCCGATTGTCTCCGGGCATCGCCCTTCTGTTGATGCAATGTTTAACTCTGTGAATAAGACATTTCCAGCGGCAAATGTTGTATCTGTTATCCTGACGGGAATGGGACGCGATGGCGCAGAGGGAATGCTTAATCTCAGAAATTCCGGCAGCATCACCTTTGGTCAAAATCAGGAAACATGCGTTGTTTATGGTATGCCAAAATCTGCTTTTGAGCTTGGTGCCGTACAACATATGTTGCCGCTTGATGGTATCTCTGACGCTGTTATGGATGCCTTATGTCAGTCTTCCGGGTCGCAATCTAAGCGTCACCTGGCTTAAAATTGAGAGGAAGGGAATAAATTATGCCAAGACCTCAACAAATGCGCGTTCTGGTGGTTGATGATCAACAAAGTATGCGCGGCCTTGCACGTCAATGTCTCACACGTATCGGCGTCAGACAAGTCGAGATGGTGCCATCTGCGGAAGAAGCCTTAACTTCCCTTGAGAAGGCTAAGTTCGATCTTATCATCTCTGATTTGAATATGGATGGTATGTCAGGTACAGATCTGCTTGAAAAAGTCAGAGAGCATCCTGTGCTGAAAGAAACTCCATTTCTTCTTGCAACCAGCGAGTGCTACCGCCCTGAAGAAGGTTTAAATGAAAATAGTGGCTTCGTTGCCAAACCTTTTTCTGTCGCAGATTTAAAGACAGCGATACAAGAGATTATACCGCTGAATTAGGAATTGGTCAATTGTTGACAGAGTGGGATCATTATAGCGTTAAAGTTGAGCTCCAATATCTGTTTCTTGAAGCGCCTGTTCTGGTTGTCGTCTGCTGATAAGTTTTTTGAAGGCATTTTTTATATCTGGTAAACCTTGTTCAATACCCTTTTTTAAAAAGACTAGTCCAGCCAATGCTCCACTAAAACCAGCTGCATAAAGAAATGCTTTCCCGACTTCATTGGGACCGCCATGATGTATAGATATTTGTGATGCAACCATACAAGCAATCAAAGCAGCACTTCCAAATCCTATCAAAAGTCTTTCTTTTTTAGAAAAAATAGAAGGGTCACTTTGCTGTTTTTGATCATCGCCAGTGGATTCAACTGATAGTTGTCTTATAACAGTTGGCCTGGGCGAAGCACTCTGTGATTGCGGTGATTGCGGTGATTGCGGTGATTGCAGTGATTGCAGTGATTGCGGTGATGGTGGCCTTGTCTGCGGTGTTAGTGACATAATTTACTCCTTGTTAGTTTATTTTCTATGAGACTTTCGTCTATATATTTAATC
>JBCCNR010000029.1:0-11079 GCA_039025725.1 Pseudomonadota bacterium
AACAGCACCATAAAGAGCAGGCTCAATAGGGTTATGCCCTCCCCTATGGGACGCGAAACTCTTACCCATAATGCATATATCCGCCAAGCTCGCCCATAAAGCCACTTCACCAACTGTATCTGCCAGATAAACCTCATTTGCATTATCAGGATAGTGACGCTTGGAGCGCTGCTTAATCTTATAATTTTTTAAATCAGATATAATCTCCGGCGCGCGATTTGGGTGACGCGGAACAATAATGTAAAAAACATCTTTAAGATCATGCTTTTCAAAAGCGTCAATCAGGCCCTTTTCCTCGCCATCATGCGTGCTAAGAAGGAGTATAACCTTACGATCACCAATATTTTGTTTGAAAATCTTTAACTCATCTTCTGAAACTGCTTCTGGCGTCTGTGTCCATTTTATATTCGGGATGAGCTGTATGGGTTTTGTACTAAATTCCTTAATAAAAGCGGATGTCGAGCGATCATGGACAAAAAAAGCGGTATAATTATCCAATATCTCACGAAAAAAGAGAGGAGCTCTCCGCCATCTGGCTTGTGTACGGGTAGATAGGCGCATATTTAAGGCATATATCCGTATCCCAGACTGTTGAGCGATACGCAAAAAATTCGGCCAAATCTCAGAATCAATCATAATAGACACATCTGGTTTAACATGTTCAAGAAATCTCTTAACGGCCTGCGGTGTATCCAGTGGAAAAAACAAATGCGCTGCCTCCTTCGGAAGCTTTTTTTCCAAGATTTGCGCAGATGTCACCGTACCTGATGTCACAATAACGCGAATATTTTTATTCTCTGCAAGGAAATTATGGATAACAGGCAAAGCTGATAAAACTTCGCCAATACTTGCGCCATGGACATGAAGCGTCTTTGTTTTTTGTTGCAAATATGTTTTGTGATATAAACCTAATTTTTCATTTTTGCGCGCCTTATCTTCTTTGTTTTTTAAAGATCGCACATAAAGCAATAAAGGTGCACAATAATGCAATATATATGTCAGGACATAATAGGCTTTATAGCAAAGGGACATGTCCTAAACCTTATAATGGTGCACATTGATCCTTAAGGAAAGATGCTCTTTCTGCATCCAGGAGCGGGATAACACTATCAGATATGCGCTGATGATATGTATCAATTTGATGAATCTCTTCTCTAGAAAGCAAAGATTTATCAATTAATTTTCTTTCATAAGGCACCAGCGTTAAAGTCTCAAAACCGAGCATATTTTTTTCGCCATCTTCCGGAATGCCTTTATGCACAATAAGCTCAACATTTTCTATGCGTATGCCAAATTCACCGGCTTTGTAATAGCCTGGCTCGTTTGACAGCAGCATCCCGGGCTCTAGCTTGACTTTTGAGCGCGATGAAATACCTTGTGGTCCCTCATGGACAGAAAGATAAAGCCCAACGCCATGGCCAGTTCCATGACCAAAATCAATGCCAGCCTGCCATAAAGGCGCGCGCGCCAGAACATCCAGAACAGCACCTGTTGTGCCAATCGGAAATAATGCACGTGCAACCGCTAAATGTCCTTTCAAAACTTGAGTATATCTGGTTTTTTGCTCAGCTGTAGCCTTACCTCTTATGAAAACACGGGTAATATCAGTTGTGCCATCCAGATATTGCCCTCCAGAGTCGCATAAAAAAAGATCACTCTCCGCAATAATTTTATCGCTTTTATGGCTTACACGGTAATGGACGATCGCACCATTAGCTCCGGAACCTGAAATCGTGTCAAATGATATATCTTTGAGCTCAGGCGCCTCAGATCGAAAATCCTCAAGCTGCTTGACTGCATCAATTTCCGTAAAATCTTGCTGCTGCGTAGAAAACCAATGCGCGAATTTAATCATTGCAACAGCATCACGTATATGGGCCTTACGCGTAGCAGCTTGTTCTGCATTGTTTTTTATTGCTTTTAACAAAAGGATTGGATCATCATCAGATATCAACTTAACCCCATTATCCTGCAAGGCTTTCTCAATCGCAAAAGCCGTATCGATAGGGTCATATAATATTTTTTGATTATGAAACATTTTAATGTCGGCAAATATATCGTCACTATCACGACATATCACATCAGGACCAAGATGCTCTTTTAGCGCTGGTGTCACGCGCTCTTTACCGACATACCAGTAAAATTTACCCTCAATAGTAACAATCGCGCGCGATAATATAAAAGGTGTATGTGGAACATCATTTCCGCGTAGATTAAGCAGCCAGCAAATATTCTCAGGTAAAACAATAAACAACGCATCACAATTTTTTTTCTGTAAAATATCTATGATTTGCTTTTTTTTCTCAGTAAAAGATGCCCCTGCAATCTCTATGGGATGAATAAGGATTTCAGACCGAATTTCCGGAAGAGCTTCACCATGTGAAAGATCGATAAGATTCTCAGAAACTGGAACGAAAATAGCACCAGTTTTCTCAAAGCGTGCAATTTCTTTGCGGCTAAACAACATCGGATCAAAGCCTATGCGATGATTTTGCCCAATTTTCTCAGCTAGCCGCGTATCAAGTGATATCTCCGGCACACATATTACATCAAAAATATCAGTATCTGTTTGCTCCGGGGCCTGAATTTTATAACGGCTATCAATATAGAGATCAGCACTATCTTTTAAAATCAGCGACAAACCCCATGACCCTGTAAAGCCCGTTATATATGCCAATCTCTCTGCATGTTCTGGAACATATTCACCACGAAATTCATCTCCGCGCGGAACCAAATATCCATCGATTTTATGTGTTGCAAATAATTTTCTTAAAGCCGCAACACGCTCAGCGACCTGATCTCGGCAATCCATCACGTCAAAAGATTGATATCGTCCCATTTTACCACTCTATTAGCGTATATATTTATCGCGGTATGCCTTCTCTTGCCAGTTGATCCGCGCGTTCATTTTCAGCGTGGCCAGCATGGCCTTTAACCCATTTCCATGTGACCTCATGCTGGGCAGTAAGCTCTAAAAGCTGCTGCCAGAGATCCTTATTTTTTACGGCTTTACCGGTACTATTTTTCCAGTTTTTTTTCTGCCAGCCCGAAATCCATTCTGTAATGCCTTTTTTGACATAAGTCGAATCCGTCCAGACTGTTACATCACACCGCGTTTTAAGCGCACTGAGAGCCATGATGGCCGCCATAAGCTCCATACGATTATTTGTTGTTTCTGCCTCACCGCCAGAAATCTCTTTTTCTATCTCATCATAACGCAACAGAGCACCCCATCCCCCCGGGCCAGGATTGCCTGAACATGCACCATCTGTCCAGATTGTCACATTTTTATTCATGCATAAATCCTTTTATCCCGCAAGCAGCGTGTCATGTAATATATTTTCGCGATGAAATTTTAGAATATAAAAATATTGCATTGGATTTTTCGGCGTCACCAGAGCATCAGCATCCTGATTGATCCAATCAAATGTACGTGTCAGTAAGAAGCGTAAAGCAGCACCGCGCAATAAAATAGAAAAACCTTGTTTTTCATTCTCTTGCAAGGGTCTGATGGCATTATATCCCTTGAGTAAAGCCGCTGCATGATCAGGTAGAAAGCAACCATTTGCATCAAATGCCCAACCATTCAAGCAAATTGCCAAATCATAGGCCAGCATATCTGTGCAGGAAAAATAGAAATCTATAACTCCAGAGATTTTGCCTGCTTTGAAAAAGACATTATCTGTAAAGAGATCTGCGTGAATCTGCCCAACTGGAAGATCAGAAGGCATATGCGCAGACTGAAAAGTAATTTCTTGGTGCAACAGAGCATCCAGCCCCTGATGCACACTATCAGCGCGGCCCTCTAGCCTGTGATATATATTTTTCCAACCTGCTAAAGACAAATCATTTTTCCGATATCCGGCAAAACCGGCTTGTGCAATATGAAGTTTAGCAAAAAAACTCCCAGCTTCCAGGCAATCATTGACTGATGGGATATCGTGCGAGGTCCCTTCCAAAAAGGTTATCAGCGTCGCAGGGCGCCCTTTTAAGTGATGCAAAAACTGTCCATTTTTATCTTTAACAGGCTTCGGGCAGGATATTCCATTATGTGACAAATGCTCAGAAAAACCCAAAAAATAAGGCAGATCTTTTTCATCAACACGCTTTTCAAATAATGTTAAAACATAGCGCCCTGTGGATGTATCTAGAAAATAATTTGTATTTTCAATCCCTTGCTTGATTTCAGTGAGTTTAAGGGCTGAACCAATATCATAATTTCTGATAAATTCCTCGGCTTCCTCGAGGGTGATATAAGTATATACAGCCATAAATTACTTTATTCTCGTTCTTATGCGTAATTCCTGACATCAGACCGCACAGGAAATTGTGGCAGTTTAAAATGCACATTTTCATCCGTCAAGGTCAACTCTTCAATAGAGACATCATAGCGTTTAGATATAGCCTCTATGACTTGCTCAACCAGAATTTCTGGAGCTGATGCACCCGCAGTTATTCCAACAGACTTTACATCTGTAAAATCATCCCAGATTATAGCCGTATGGTCTGGAATAAGATAAGCCTTAGGACAGCCAGCTTTTTCTGCGACCTCAACAAGGCGCACAGAATTTGAAGAGTTCTGAGCCCCAATCACCAACACAAGATCTGCCATTGGAGCAAATTTTTTTACGGCTTCTTGTCTGTTCGTCGTTGCATAGCAAATATCATCATGCCGCGGCGCAATTATATTTGGAAAACGATGCTGTAAGACTGCAATAATATCTTTCGTATCATCCATGGATAATGTTGTTTGCGTGACAAAAGCAAGATTATCCGGAGAGTCCGCAATATAAGCTTCTGCATCCGCAACAGTTTGGATAAGATCAATTGCCCCTTCGGGAAGTTGCCCCATTGTTCCAATGACCTCAGGGTGGCCAGCATGGCCAATAAGCAAGATTTTATATCCTTTTTTAAAATGACGCTGCGCATCTATATGCACTTTTGAGACAAGCGGACATGTCGCATCAAGATAAATCATCTTGCGCCTTTGTGCTTCCATCGGAACAGATTTTGGCACGCCATGCGCCGAAAATATCACTGGCATATCAGTTGGGACATCATCAAGCTCTTCAACAAAGATCGCCCCTTTTGCGCGCAAGCTTTCAACGACAAACTTATTATGCACGATCTCATGGCGCACATAGACGGGCGCCCCATATTGTTCAAGAGCCTTTTCCACGATCAATATTGCGCGCTCTACCCCGGCGCAAAAACCACGCGGAGCCGCAAGCTTAATGTTAATTTTCTGTCTCTGCATAAAATTTTAATAAAAATACTGCAATTGCTATATCCTATATAACACTGTACCACAAATTAAATTTCTGGAGCAACATAATGAGGGCTAACCCTAATTGAGCTTATGCTTATTCTCTGCTCTTATGTGGGATAGTTCTCGTCTTAGAAGTGCATCAACTGCATCAATAATATCTTTACGATCTCCGTAGAGGCGCGTGATATGATCCATGATTGGTCTTCTGACCGATGTACGAAACTGATGCACAAGCGTTGTATCATACATTCTATAAGCATTTATTTCATTTATGAGAGGCATGCACTTTGTTTTGATGTCTCTCTTAATTGCTTCAAAGAGGCCCTTTGCAACGCAATGTTCTGCGTTAAAGATTCTTACAGCATTTTCAAAGCCCCACTGATTATCCTTATTATGCACGAACTCACGATCCGATAAATTTGCATGAACAGGTGTCATCCCTGCTTTTGCAATGACCGCACGCATGAAATCTGCTTTTAATTTTAACGGATTGCGAGGGCGTTTTGTTCCTCTTGATCGGCCAGTAAATTTTGCATCATTATTGACATAATCCAGGTGATCGTAGGTTATGTTTGCTGAAACAATATTTTCTGGGATACGTATTTTAGCATATCTCTCAAGATCAGGAGATTCTGTTACGGTATTTGTATCCTTAATAATTGGAAAGGCTTCATGCGAAAGCTGCGTAATACTTGATCCAAATGTGGTTCTCAGTCCTTCAATAAGTTCGGATATCTGCGCTTTGCGGGTCTCATCCATATTGCTATAGTCAATAATTTTATTACTCGCTGGATCTCTGGTAAGCATGTGAAGCGCTTGAACATTTTTTTTATTCAAGTTTGGTGGGCCAGCAATTTCTAAATACTTATCAATTAGAAAATTTTTAAGCTGTTCTTTCTGATTCAAATACTTAAAAAGACTAAGTAAAGCACCAGAACCTGTTAAGCCAAGAGTACTAAAAAGCATTGAACCGCCAGGTATTAAATTAAGAATAGGACGAAGTGGTTGTATAAGCAGCGATGCAGCAAGGCCACCTAAAGGTGCAAATGCCCCGGAATATAGAGTCTGACCTATCTTGGTCTCAAGAGCCTTCACGCCTGCACTTACAACTGGGTCCTTATAGCGATGATATGTATATTTATGACCAGGTGCATAATGTGGCTGATCAAGTGGCTCAATTGACAGAGCATTTTTTGAAAGAGCAGCTTTGGCAATATCAAGTTGACTTGTACCCGTTGAACTATAATCGATTTTATTTAAAACACTCGCAACACTACTAATAGCTGATGCTAAGATATCATTGGGATAAACTGACATATCTATCCTCCGGAAGCATAATCTTTTTTTCTGTTATGACATATGATGCCATAGGGCTATGTATATTTTTTATAAAAACTATCATCATATATAATCTTGTTCCACTCTTATGAGGTTGGCTCATATGAATTTTCCTTCATAACCACTATATACAAAATACATTAATTTGTCAATTAAATGAAATATAAAATGTATTTACATAAAAAATAAAATTTATATGTTTATTTATTGTAAATATTTTGATAAAATTCCAAAAATAATACAAATCATAATTTTAAGGATAAGAAAATGATTAAGTTTCCCAAAACAAAAGCATTGTTTGAAAATGCAAATAGACTCGCACGGAAATATTTTGGTAATATCCCCGGCATGCCAAGAGCTGGCAGTGCGCAACAACGAGGCCGAACGCATACATCTATTCCAACACAAGATAAAACTGATCCAGAAGCTGGCCAAACCTCCTTAACGAAGAGTGAAACTGATAAATTAGTAAATGAATATGCAGATAAATTTTATAAGATATGTTGTGGTTTGTTTGAAAAAGTTGATGATAAACCTCGTGGAAAAATAACCTTCCCCGAGCGTCACGGCATAACTGAAGAGTATCGTGATGATGTTACATTAAAAAATATAGAGGCATATTTTAAGAAAATTATTGGAAAAGCTTGTGATAAAGATGAAGCTGAAAAACTCATCCAGGAAGCTATTCCTGAGCTTGTCAAACTTACTGTTGAAAACAATATAAGTGACCGAAAACGAAAAATTAAATTGAAAAAAATTTCTGCCAGAGGAGTTGGAATTGGTTTAACTGGCGCAGCCATTTCAGTAATTTTTGCGTTAACAGGCGTGGGAGCCCCCACTGCTTGTTTGGCTGCAGCAATCACTTTAACTCTTTATGCTGGGGGAAATCATATTGCCTCAACGCTTATTCCTAATGATTTTACAAAATCCACCATGGACGAGATACTAAAAGATCCCACTATTCAAAAAGAAGAAAATTATGAAGATGTTATGCGGGCCTTACAAATTATATTCTCCTTTTACACCCTTAGAGAACAAACTGGTCTATTGGTAGGCGAGGTAAAGCGTGAAAAGCCCTCTTCGGGTCAAGAGGCCTTTGACCGTGTTAAAAATGTACAAGGCCTTAAAGATCTTGTTAAACTCACTCAAGATAGTGAAGATGGCGTTAAATTAAGTGAGGAAGAAAAAAAAGCTCTCCGCGATAATATTATTGAAGTTCTTTGCGGACTTGCAGGTGCTATCGTGCAAAAGGCCTCTGAAGATGAAATAACGGAGATACAAAGTCAGATTGATGACGTAAATTCGCAGGAAGATCCAGATGAATCCGATAAGCTTGTTGCAAAAGCCTTCGAAGAAGCCCTGAGAAGAAAAAAAGAAAAGGAAGCGAAAGAGAGAGAGGAAAAGCGTAAAAGGCGGAAGAAACTCTTGAATAAGCTTAAGGGATTATTTCAAATGAGAACAAAGAAACGAAAGAAAAAACCATCTCAGGTCCTTCCAAGCAAAGCAGCAGATGCAGAAAATGACAAGGTTGGGGCTTTTGAAATGACACCCTTAACACCCGAGCACAAAGTTACTGATTTAGAAGCAAACTCTGTCGAGATAGATAAAGCGACTTCTTCTGGTGACAGTACATCTTCCACGTCAGATAGCTCAAAACAAGTACAACCTACAATGGGACAGCGTGCTAGGGCAAAAGCTAAAAGGTTAGCTGAAGAAGCTCAACGCCGTGCGGAAGAAGTTGAAAACATGATGCCTGATTTGTCAAAAATCAAATTCCCAAAACTCCCAAAACTCCCAAAAAATCCATTTCGGAGAAAGCGCCAACCTGAACAAGTTCCAGTAAAGGCTGCTGAAATGCTCTAACTTGGAAGGAATTCAAAAGTTTCTGTATTTAACCACATGAACGCATCCTCCTTGAAAAAAAGGTAACAATCATATAGAGTTGTCTGGTCGTATGAAGGATTATATATGCATATCGTAATGATCAATCTATGCTCATGATGGGCTTATGATGAATAGCTGTTTCCCATCGGAGCATAATATTCTTAAAGTCATTCAAGATAATGATGGTAAGCTTGGCAAAAGAGAAATTGCAAAGCATTTTAATCTTTCTCTTGCGCAAAAAGATGATCTGAAGGCTTCTTTAAAGTCTATGCGCAAATCCGGGCTTATTTTGAAGGGGCCGGGCAATCTTTATCATATTATATCAGAAGATACGCCGATTCATGTCTATGGGACTATCTGTGCTCATCTTGAAAAAGAAAGCTATCGCGTGAAGCTTGAATCTGGCCATGATATGATTGCATATAATTGTAAATATAAAAACCCGTTAGTGGCAGGTGAACGCGTGGCTATCAAAATCAGCAGAGTGAAGAAAAAGAACAAAGGTCGAACGGGAAAAATCACCAAGCGCTTATCGACAGATACGCATGGGCGCATTTTGCTGGGGATTGTTGGTCTTAATAATGGTCAATATTATCTGCGATCTGTTGCAAAGAAAAACCATAATGACATCCCTATTTTAAAAGAGGATACTGATAATCTTGATGTTGGCGATTTGATTCATGCGACTTTTATCTCGAAAGATGAATTACGTCATATGGGAATGGACCCACGGCGCTTAACATGTAAATTGCTGAAGATCATCAGGAAAAATGTCTCTCAAGCTGGGAAAACCCTCGGTGTCATTGCGCTCAATGAACATAATATGCCGATAGAATTTCCTGAGGCTATCCTGAATAATGCCCAGAAAATCACGCCAATATCTTCATCAGATCAACATAAGGATATGACGGATATTCCTTTTATCACGATTGATCCGGCAACTGCGCGTGATCATGATGATGCTGTGGCCGCTTTTCAGGATAAGGCAGCAGATAACCCGAATGGATATATTGTGCATGTGGCTATTGCGGATGTGGCTTATTATGTTCGCTCTGGCGGTGCGATAGATATGGAGGCCAGAAAAAGAGGCAATTCCATTTATCTACCGGATCAGGTCGTGCCAATGTTGCCTGAAACACTTTCGAATGATTTATGCTCTTTACGGGAAGGGACGGAAAGACCAGCGCTTGTTATGACGATGCGTTTTAGTGAAACAGGCAGAAAATTATCTCATAAAGTTCAGCGTGGGATGATCAAATGTAAAAGCAACCTCTCTTACGAAGAGGTTTTTCGCGTTCATCAGGGTACCCAAGAAGAGCATCTGGTCAAACATAAAGATATTTTACAAGATGTATTTGATGCCTATGCTTGCGTTAAAAAGGCGCGTGACAAACGTAGTCCGCTCAATCTAGATATGGCTGAATATGAAATTGAGCTCAATGATCAAGGTGATGTTATCAATATTTTGCAAAAAGAACGGCTTTTTACGCATCAGCTGATAGAAGAATTTATGGTTTTAGCGAATGTCTGTGCGGCTGAAACTTTGGAAAAACGCAAATCTACAGTTATTTATCGTTCGCATGAGGCTCCACCGGCAGATAAAGCATCTCAGCTTAAGGAAACTCTGAAAGAAATGGATTTCTCATTCTCGGTGGGTCAGGTTATGAAGCCTCGTGCTTTTAATGGTATTTTAGCGCAGGCAAAAGAGAGTGAATTTAAAGATTTGATCAATAAGCTTGTCTTGCGTTGCCAGTGTCAGGCTGTTTACAGCACAAAAAATGAAGGTCATTTTGGGCTCAACCTTGCAAGATATGCACATTTTACTTCACCAATTCGGCGCTATGCTGACTTATTTATCCATCGTGCTTTAATTACAGCACTTGATCTTGGGGATGATGGTCTCACTGAGGATGATGTAGAAAATGCTGCCGAGATTGCTGATCATATTTCTAAAACTGAGCGTAAGGCCATGCAGGTCGAGATCCAAACAAGAGATCGTTACCTTGCGAGATTCATGGAGAACAAAATCGGTAATCATTTTAGGGCGTTGATCTCAGGTGTTACGACAGCGGGTTTATTTATCAAAATCCCTGAATATGGCGCTGAGGGGATTATTCCTATCTCTGATTTAAGTGTTTTGCGAAAAAGATATTTTATTTATGATGATAAAAAGCATATGCTTGTCGACAGACGGACCGGAGACTATTATGTTTTAGGTCAAACTGTTAATGTTGTCCTTAAAGAGGCTGTGCCCATTACGGGGGGGATGCGATTTGATCTGCTTGATGAAAAAGATTTGCTTCCGGCCAACAGGCAAAAACACAAGCACAAGAAAGGCTCCTTTAAGAAGGCGAGAACATTACGTAAAAAAGTAAAGTCCAAAACAACTTTCAAACGCAAATGAATATAAATCAGGAACGAAAAAGATATGTCCGCACCTGCTGAAACAGAAAATATTGCAAATTTAATGATTAAAATGGGGCAAAATGCCCGCAAAGCCGCCGAGCAAATTGAGCTCGCACCATCAGATGTGAAAAATAAAGCCCTTTTACAGGCGGCCGAAGAAATCCGCATTGCGCAGGATGATA
>JBCCNR010000030.1:0-10985 GCA_039025725.1 Pseudomonadota bacterium
ACACTAAATATTACATGTGTTATATATTGTATATATTTTGTTTTACCTTATTTTTAGGAGGTTACTATGTTTGGTGTGAATGGTGCAAATAACCCTAACGGACAAACACAAGCTGCAAATCAAGTATCTGGGACGACTTCTTTCTTGCAAACAGTAAGTGCGTTTGAGCCTCTCTATCAGCAAACAATGCAAGATAACTACATGATTGCCGAACAAATTTTGTATAACGAGCTTAACCTTCCTGAGGAGCTTGCTGATTTATATAATGACCAGTTAAGCGATATTTTCAGACAAAATGTACGTTTTGCTGAGGCATATGATGATACAGTCAGTGCGGCGGCAGATCTCGTCAGAAGAGAAGGTGATCTTTACAGCTCTATGGCTGACGGAGCGATTAATGCTGCGAAAGGCACCGCTGATGTGGCAAATTCTCTTGCCAGCATGAGAGATGATCTTCCAGACGCAGCCCCAGATAGCAGTTCCGATGATTAACCTGACCTTAGAAGCTGTTCAACAGCTTCTAAGCAGATTTAGAGAACCAGTCTAAATTCCCTAGATCAACATTTTTCCCAGTGGACATGTTCTGACCTGTTTGGAAAAAGCCTATGAGGCGTGCAAGATCTCTTGAGAGACTATCCAAGCCTTGGGCAAGATCGGTCGTTTGCACAGCCATTTGACTATTTTGCTGTGTCACTTGATCCATACTGCTGAGGGCAGACCCAATTTCATTGATGCTGTGCACCTGATCCTTACTGGCTTCTGCAATGTCACTGACCTGATCTGCAAGCTGTGAAACAGCTTCAACAATTTGGCCAAGCGATGATCCAGCTTTTCCAGCTAAATCAGTTCCTGTGGTCACACGGTTTGAGCTTTCCATGATAAGCTTCTTAATTTCATCAGATGCCTGCGAAGATCGGCTAGCCAGTGTTCTGACCTCACTTGCGACAACCGCAAAGCCTCTGCCAGCTTCGCCAGCACGGGCTGCCTCAACGGCCGCATTCAAAGCAAGAAGATTTGTTTGGCTGGCGATCGTATCAATCAGTCCAATAATGTCAGAAATTTTCTGTGAAGATTCTGAGATACTATCCATTGACCCCACCAGATTTCTTAAAACAGTGCCACCCTCTTCGGCGATGTTCTTCGCTTCTGAAGCAAAATGGCTGGATTTTTCTGCAAGATCACAGTTGCTCTTAACTGTAGAGGTAATTTCAATCATTGTTGCATTGATTTCCTCTAAGGTTGCAGCCTGCGCCTCAGTACGATTAGAAAGCTGGTCACTTGCACCATTAATTTCACTGGAATTCTTTCCAACCTGCGAAGAGGTTGATTGAATATCAGATGTAATGGAAGAAAGCTTATGAATGGTTTTATTGATAGCTTTCTTGATTTGTGCAAATGTCCCTTTATAATCTCCCTCCATTGAGCGACTTAAGTCACCTTCTGCAAGAGCATTTAAGACAGATATGGCTTCATCCTGACCTTTTTCATCCTCTATTTTCCCAAGTTTATTCTCAGTCACATCCCCCTGCACAGATACAAATCGGACAATATTTCCATCATCGTCTAAAACCGGGTTGATTGAAAGTGAAACCCAATATGGCTTACCATCTTTGGTATAATTTAGGATTTCTTCATAGAATGGTTGATGCGCAATCATTTTCTCACGAATACGACCAATGGTTGCTTTATCCGTATCAGGACCCTGTAAGAAATTTGGGTTCTTTCCTAAAACTTCTTCAGCAGTATAACCCGTCAATCTGGTAAAGCCCTGATTGACATATTCTATCCGCTGATTTGCATCCGTAATAATAACAAGATTATCTGTTTCAGACGATGCAAGAGAAATAAGCTCGACTTCTTTTTTCCGGCGTTGCTCTTCTTGTCTGTTAAGAACTTCGTCGGTTATGTTAGAAGCAAATTTTATAACGCGGACAGGCTTATTCGTACTATCAAGAATTGGAACATAAGATGCGAACAGCCAAATCGGCTTGCCTCCAACGCCCACACGATAATATTCTCCTGAATCGAATGTCCCAGTATTTAAATTTTCCCAGAACTTTTTATACTCTTCACTATTCCTTGCCTCTTCTGGCATAAACATTCTATGATGTTTGCCAATAATTTCATCTTCCGTATAACCGACAGTTTGCAAGAATAAGTCATTTGCAGTCAAAATATGACCACTCATGTCAAATTGTATAACAGCCTGTGTTCTATGTATAGCATCTAAACTGCCTTTAATACATGTAATCGCATCGAAGACAGATCCCATCTCGGTTTCTTTATCGAACTTTGGCAATTCTGGTGTTATGCCATTGCCCATTTTGTAAAGAACATCTTTCATCTGTGCAATAGGACGTGAAACACCCAATGAAACTAAAAATGCAACTGCGAAAGATAACACCAGACCAATTGTAGCAACAGTCAGAAGCTGGTTTTCTGAACTGCTTTCATGTGCAATAATTTTATCCAGAGACCGCGACGTAAAGCTTTCAATCTCCATAATCATTGCTGCTAATAGATTTTCGACATCATCTTCCTGAACATCAACCTTATCAACATATGATTTTGCCTGACCGAGGTCTCCTCTCTCCAGAAATTGGTGCCCCTTCACAGCATTATTATACATTTGGGTATTGATTTTTTCTAAAGCACTCATCATGTTCTGGATTTTTTGAAATTTTGCATTTCCTGCATTCTCTCCAGACATAACAGAGGCAATAAGCTGATTTGCTGTACTGATTTCCTCTTCAATTTTCTCTGAGCGCTCATTAAAATTTGCTTTTTCCTTTGCAAATTTCTGCTTTGCAGTGTCGCTCACCTGTAAATTTGCAGCATGTCTTAAAGTCCGCTCGAAGTGAATATCCTGCTCAAACTTATATATGGTGAGGTTATTTATAATGTCCGTCAGGGGTAAGTCCTGCGTACTGACCTGTTTGATCTCCTGTCCTATACCTGTGAAATGATAGAAAGCAATGCCAGCCACCGATATCAGGACAGCGGTATTTAAAAAGAATAAAGCCGTCATTTTGGCTTTAATATCCCAGAACTTTTTTAGCATATTCATTGTCGCAAACCTTTAATGAGATTTTTGTACATAAACTACCAAAATGCTCTGGTATTTTACGAAGCTACTCCGCATCATCCGCTAAGATGATTAAATGAAGGTTAAGTTTTGTAAAAATATAGTAGCAATCTTATTTTTCCTTATCACTTCATTAACCCTGTTTATTTATGATTTAATTTAAATTTTAAATATTTTAGGGCTTTTTATGGGTGCAGTGGACGGAGCAGGCGTCTTTCCATTTCTGATTGCAGCAATCCTTTTGAGCTTCATGAGCTTTGCTGTTATCAGCCTGACATCATTCGCGAAGATATCTATTGTGCTGACCATTTTGCGTAATGCTATGGGAATGCAGCAATCTCCGCCAAATATTGTGCTATATTCGATTGCTCTTATTTTGACTGTTTATATCATGTCTCCGACAATTGGAGGTATTTACACCGCGCTTGAACGAAGGGACTTCCAGCTTGAGAGCTTCGAAGATTACACAATGAGCTTTCAAATTGCCCGTGATCGTATTTCTGACTTTTTATTACGGCATACAGATCCTAGGCATATGTCACTTCTTCATGAGACAGCATCGAAATTATGGAATCCGAATGAAGTCAGGCAAGTTCAGGAAACCGACTTTATCATTCTTGTGCCATCTTTCAGCCTATCAGAAATGACATCAGCATTCAGAATAGGGTTTCTGCTTTATATACCTTTTCTTGCAGTGGACCTTGCTGTGACTTGTATTATTTTGGCGATGGGCGTTTCGCAGGTTCAGCCTATGACCATTGCGACGCCTCTGAAATTATTCTTATTCGTGGCAATCGATGGGTGGAATAAGATTATGAATGGCCTGATTATGACATATGCGTAAGGACAAGATATAAATGGAAGACGCTTCAATGATAGCATATCTGACCAGAGGCATGTGGTCTGCCGTGATCCTTGCAGGGCCTCCGCTTGTTGTTGCAACTTTGGTTGGTCTTTTTATCGCATTGCTTCAAACAATTATTCAACTTCAGGAGCAAACACTGCCAGTTGCTGTAAAGCTGATCGCGGTTTCATCTATGTTGCTCATTATGGGTGCGATGTTGTTTAACCCTCTTTTTTTATTAACAGACGAAATTTTCACAAAATTTCCGATCATAACCCAATAGAGCAAGGCCTGAGATGGATCCATTAACAGGCGACTTTCTGATTTTCGAGAAAATGATGACCTTTTACGTTCAGGCCGTCACACTTTCGACAATGCGTTTTTGGGGTGTGTTTTTTATTTTTCCTTTATTTGTATGGGCTGGTATCCCACCAATTGTAACAATGACATTGGCATTTTGTTTTTCGCTTCCAGCTTTACCGGGGATGGTTTCAGTTCTTTCAGAAAGCAATATTAATATATGGCCTTTAACATCGCCACAAATTGACGAGACACAAATATTTTCCGGTTTTAAGCGCTATAATACGACATTGATCAGTTTAAAGGAGTTCTTACTGGGTGTCATGCTAGGCTTTTTTCCGGCTGCTTTTTTTTATGGACTTATTGTCGTCGGAGAGCTTGTTGATCAATCAAGAGGTGATATTGGCGGTCGTTCAAATTCAGGTGGTAATTTGCAGATGACAAATTGCGGCACGATTTTCTTTTTATGCGGCGCCACATTATTCGTGATATCTGGTGAGTTTCTTCACTTTATAAGATTGATCTATCGCAGCTATGAGGTCTGGCCACTTTTCGAGATATCTGGTTTTATAACACCAGAGCGCATGTATTTCTATCTAGAGCTCTCTATAAACATGCTTTATTCCATGATTAAAATCGGAATACCTTTTCTTATTATTATGTGGTCATTTGATATTCAGTCACTTTACCAGGCGAAAACAGATAAAAAATTTCAGGCGCAGGAATATCAACAAACATTAAAGAATTTTGTTTTTATCTTCTTCTTTATTTTTTACTTATCTTTGACCGATAATGAAAAATATGGTCCGACAATGGCAATTTCATCAAGCTTTTCAATGATCCTTGAGGGCGGCAGTCACGGGGCACCCTATGGCAGATGATGATACCAGTAAAACGGAAGAGCCCACTGATAATAAGCTAAAAAAAGCGAGACAGCAGGGGAATGTCCCCAAATCCGAGGACTTAAATGGATTTATGGGTGTTCTATTTGCTGTGATTATTGGTTTTGTGATGTCTCTTATTTATCCTGACATCATTGTTGAAAATGGTGCAACATGTCTTGATACCCTTTGGTTTTATGCCGTGAAAGGCTATTCACTTACACCAGATTGTATAACATTCGCCGAGACCATGCGTGATATGGCATATGCTATGTTCGTTGGGATGATATTTGCAGCATTTCTGGGCTATTTCATTATGAATAAAGGCTTTGTTATTTCTAAACAGCCCTTGAAATTAAATATGAATGCTCTGAATATTGGTGAGAATATTAAGAACCTTGTCCGTAAGGAGAATGTCGTCGGTACAGCCATTAGTATTGTAAAAGAGAGTCTCTTTTACGGTGTTTTTTCGATCATGTTGATCTTTTTTCTCCCCATAATGGTTTATGAGTCTTTTTGTTTTTTAAATTGTAAAGGTGTGACACCGCTTTATTATGTTTATCTTCTGATAGCATGTTATACTTTTATTGCTTTTATTTTTGCTCTTATTGATTATCCCTTAAAGATACGTTTTTGGAAAGATAAGCTTAAAATGTCTCACAAAGACATCAAGGATGAGCATAAAGAAATGGAAGGCTCGCCTGAGATCAAGCGCGCACAGAATGATTTTAGATGGGAAATGTTAAATGGAACACCAACTGGCCCTAAAAATGCGACATTCTTTGTAAGAGGCGCAACAACAATTTGGGGCATTCGTTATAATCGTGAAGAATCTCCTGCACCAATTGTCGTTGCCATTGGAAAAAACCCAGAACAAGCCAATAAAATCTCACGCATTGCGCAGCAAATGCGGCGCCTGGTCATTGCCGATGATGAATTTACCAGATTATTGGCAGGAAAAGCTGTTATGGGACGCCCAGTACCACTTGAATATGTGGTTAATGTTCGGCGTTGTATCATGGAGCTCCGGAAGCATGAAGAACAATTTGGCCCAACACATCCGCCTAAAAAGTAAAGGTTTAATTGGTATTAAAGTCAGTCCGGCACGAAAAATGCAATCTTAGAACGGATTCATTAATTTTTTTGGAGTTAACATGTCTGACCGGACCATGGATCCATCTGCCCCACCCACAGGCCGAGGATCGGACTCCTATAATTCAAGAGATGAAGATGGAGAATGGGCCGCAGCAGAAGGCGATGGAGCTCAGCCTCCATCTGATGATGATGTCGCAACTGAATATTCTGATGCTTTTAATAGCTTTTTTAGTGATGCGCTGAAGCTTCTTGATGATAATCTAAGAGGCCTTCTTGAGCCCGGTAGTGATGACTACCAAGCTGTTGTTGCTTCTCTTCTCCTTCTTGAAGAAGAAGTAGAAGCTGGCGAAGCTGATGCTATTTTAAGGTCTATTGAAGATTTTTTAAAAGACAGGGATACTCAGGATCTTTTAAATGATGATCCTGATGCTGTTGTGGCAGGGCTTTTAGAATTACTTAACGATCATGATACCTTAAATGAAACAAATAGTGATGATGCTGACACTAAAGAAGGATATTCAGCGACATTTAACAGTTTTTTTGAAGATGTTCTCGGTCTATTCGATAGTAATATTATCGGCGGGCTGCCAGATGCAGAGTCGGAAGAGTATGCAAAACTTGCTGAGGCAATTTTATTGCTTGAGGATGAAGTTGATGCAGGAAAAGGAGCTGAAATCATTGATGGCCTCAAGGCTTTTTTTAACGACCAGAGTATGAATGGTCTTATGACAGATAATTATGATCAGTATATGGCGACCCTTATTGATTATATCAAAGCCTTTGACAGTGAGGCTGGTCAAAATCCAGAAGATGTGATCAATGATACTGAAAATGATATAAACGCACCGCCAGCAGATAATAGCGATGAAGCATCTGGACCGGGTCCTACAGGATCAATCGATGATTTAAAAGATATGCTTGATGATAAGTTTGATTTTGTATGGAATTCAGAGGATTTTCAGCATGCTATTAACGAGTCAGACCTCGCTGAGCTTATAGAAAAAGACCAAGATGGTGTCATCATTGCTAATTTTAAAGCACTTTCTGAGCATAGTTATATTCAAAGCCTTTTAATGAGTGATGATAACCATAGTAAAGAAGAAATTTTAGAGTATTTTATTGCACTCGCGAATGACCCTTTCAATTTGGATGATATTCTGAGAGGGTTTCCAGACGATACGCCGGAAGATAATAGTGAAGAAGACGGCAAAACGATTGATGAAGGAACCGATAGCGATGAAGCAAATAACATAGTTGAAGATCCCCCAGAGGAGTATACCGCTTTTATAGAAGAGTTCTCCGATCATTTTATCGAGACTGACATCAATAGTGATGGCAACACAGATGTTGAGACCAGTTTTCTGTCAAATTTAGTAGAAATTATGGATGGTAGCACCGCTTTTCAAAATCGTATCGGCAAAAGAGGTGCCAGTTTTGTTATGAAGCAGATCACAAAAATGACTGATCATCCACATATTCAAGCCCTTATCGCAAGCGGTAGAGCTGATGAGGCTGAGGCCTATCTCGCGCGCTTTATTGAAGATCCGTCTCAAAGAAATGCTGTTATGAGTGATTTGGACGAGGCATATATCGAAGACAAAAAGAGCGCGTTTAGAAGAGAGCTCGAAGAGAGATATGGGCAAGATTATCAACAAGGTGAGATAGATAAGCTCATGGAAATGTTTGATGATAGGAGTTTCCAGAAAAGGCTTATCAATGACCCTGAGCGCTCAGATATTGTATTAAATGATTTATTGGCTGATAAAGATTGGTTAGATGAGATCTTAGTCACCATGGACAGAGAAGAAGAGCAAGGAAGAGCATTTAAGCCTGTAAGCATATTTAATAGGCATCTGTTAGATCGTTTTGAAGAAACGACTTTGTTTAGCTCTTACGGGGCAGAAATAAAGGAGTTTCTAGGGAGTGAGGAAAATAGAGAGCTCCTGCGCGGAAATTATCCATTTGCCTTGGATATAATATCTTATTTGGATGCTAACTTTGAGGATGCAGTACGCGCTTTTCCAGATATTATGAAAGATAAAGACCCAGTTACGCTATTTCGTGATATTCTCAAAGCATATGCTGAGGGTAAAATAAGCAGTCCACAGGACTATTTCGATGGCGGTCATTTCGAATAAGTATTCTTGGTATTAAACCTTTGAACTAATATAATTCGTCAAATCTTTTGAGACTTTCTGCATAAGATTTTCATCTTCAGCTTCGACCATAATACGAATAAGGGGCTCTGTGCCGGATTTGCGAATAAAAATCCGTCCATCGCCTCCCATCTGATTTTTGGCTTTTTCAATTTCATTTTGCACAGCATTATCTTGCAAAGGATCATAGCGCGCATAACGCACATTGGTTAAAAGCTGTGGGAAAGGAGTAAAAATCTGCGATGTCTCATAGAGGGATTGCCCTATTTCCTGCATATAAGCAAGAACCTGCAAAGCGGCCAAAAGCCCATCCCCCGTCGTCGCATAATCTGACAACACAATATGTCCTGATTGTTCCCCGCCAATATTTAAATCATGTTGACGCATGGCTTCAACAACATATCTGTCGCCAACAGAAGTTTGTATCGTGTCGATTTGCATGGAATTTAAGAATTTTTCAAGCGCCATATTAGACATGATTGTTGTTGCAACCTTCCCGCTGCGGAGCACCCCACGTTGCTGCATGGCGCGTGCAATAATACCAATAATGACATCGCCATTTAAGATATTGCCATATTCATCGCACATAATAATTCTATCTGCATCTCCGTCAAGTGCAATACCAAGGTCAGCCTTATGTTCAAGCACTGCGGCTTTCATCTTTTCAGGATGAAGTGCACCACATGATGCATTGATATTAAAACCATTTGGTGCGACACTCAGTGGGATGACTTCGGCGCCAAGTTCAAATAAGATTTGTGGTGCAACTTGATAAGCCGCTCCATTTGCGCAATCAATGACAATGCGCTTTCCATCAAGGCTTAAATGCCGTGGGAAGCTTGCTTTGACAACTTCTATATATCTCGCTTGAGCACTTTCATAACGAATTGTGCGCCCCACTTTTTCCGGGTGTGACAGTTCAATATCTGGTAAATTATCAATCAAATTTTCAATTTCTAACTCAATATCATCACTTAGCTTAAAGCCATCACCACCAAATAATTTGATACCATTATCATGATAAGGATTATGCGATGCAGAAATCATCATCCCGAAATCTGCGCGCATAGATTTTGTCAATATCCCCACGGCAGGTGTTGGTATGGGGCCAAGCCACATAACCTCTGCGCCAACGCTCATAAGGCCAGATGATAAGGCGGCCTCAAGCATATAACAAGAACGCCTTGTGTCTTTGCCGATCACAACACGAAATTTTTCATGTCTGCTGCGGAAATAATGCCCGGCAGCAACACCAAGCTTTGATGCAAATTCAGCTGTTACTGGGTGCTGGTTGACAAGACCCCGAATACCATCAGTACCAAAATATTTTCTGCCCATAATAAATCGTAAGAATATTTAAAACTACAAAAGAAATACAGATTTATTTAAAGCATATAAAGCAACATATAATCAAGTATTTTTTGTTATACGGCATGGATTAGAAGCTATTTAATTTGCAACCTCAATGCCGTTGAAGAGCTTGAAGACATAGGATGATTAATAAAAAATATTTTGCATCTGGATGGTGTGGTAAATGCTTTTAAAAATCTGACATTAAATCCAGTATGTGGGCGTGCCACAACATAAAAATCGCAGCTATCACGCAGAAAATGCCAATTTTTCCAGCGCGGAAGTGTCAAAAGATTATCTGACCCGATAATGAAAGAAAAGGTCACATTCCTATATCTCTTTTTGAGGGCCCTTACAGTTTGATATGAATATTTAAAATTAAAAATATCTTCAATATCTGTGATGTGAAATTTGGGATGAGATGTTAGTCCTCGAATAAGAGCCATACGCGCCTTGCAGCTGCCTGCCTTATCAGATTTAAGAGGATTTTGCGGGCTGACTAGCCAAATAACCTTATCTAGTTTCAGGCGCTTTAATGCCGTCTTTGCAACTCTTATATGGCCTTCATGTGGAGGATTAAAAGAGCCTCCATATAAGCCAATATGTAGATTTTTACCAATCGGAATATGTAACTTATAGAGAGGCTGACTAGAAAAACAATATCGCATAAAAGTTTTTACGCTTATTTGGGCCTGATATGGCCATCTCCTCTGACCTGATATTTAAAGCATGTGAGTTGCTCTAACCCAACAGGTCCGCGTGCGTGAATTTTCCCTGTTGCAATACCAATTTCGGCACCCATGCCAAATTCTCCGCCATCTGCAAATTGTGTTGAGGCATTATGCAGAACAATCGCACTGTTGATTTTATTTAAAAATATTTCCGCAGCCTTTTCATTCTCAGCAATGATAGCCTCAGTATGCCCGGAAGAATAGTGACGAATATGATCTATAGCATCATTTATATCTGATACGCGTTTAACAGCCAAAATTGGTGACAAATATTCCGTTTGCCAATCCTCATCCGTGGCAAGTTTTGCACCAGAAAACATCGCAACCGTTTCTTCACATCCACGAATTTCACATCCTGCATCAGAAAGTGTTTGCAGAATAGTGATAAATTGCTTTTTATCAAAGGACTTATCTACAAGCAGTGTTTCAGTTGCACCGCAAATGCCAGTGCGCCGCATTTTTGCATTTAAAATAATATTTTTAGCTTTCTCATAATCTGCACTTTCATGGATATAACTGTGACAATTTCCTTCTAAATGCGCA
>JBCCNR010000031.1:0-10575 GCA_039025725.1 Pseudomonadota bacterium
ATTTAAAATTATATATAGTAAATTTGAAGTATAGTGTATCATAATAACAATGAACTGAAGAAAGATGCCAACATACCATGAATATGGTCAATGAAACAACCAAGCATCGCGCACTAAATGCAGCAGCGACTGCAAGCATGACTGCGCAGACACTTCGGTGGAAATGCGGATCATCTGGACGCGCTCAGCTTCGTGAAATTAATAAAAATATATCCAAAGTCGTTGAAGATTTAAAGAATGGTAATATTGATGCCAAATCAGCGCTTGTGCAAGCTAAGATGGCCGAGAAAGATGCTAAAGAAATATATGATAAATATATCAGATTTAACCCACCAGTTTTAGAAAACCTTCTTTACAAAACTGCTGAATCAATCGGTAAAGCAGCAGGCGGAACAGCAGGACGCATGGCCAATACAACATTAGACCATGAGCAAGGCCTACGCCGGGCTGAACTTGATTCTTACCATAACTCTAACACAAGTCGCAATCGCGCTATGGAAGCACTTGCGTTACAGCTTCCTGCTCAGAATGCAAATTTAACAGCACTTGGAATGTATGTTCCAGGCGCATTTTGGCCGACATCTATGGTTTCAGGAAATTATATGGCTCCATCTTTTGGTGGTGGGATGCCGATGCAATCACCGATGGCTCCTGATCTGAACGCATTTAACCCTCATTTCTTTGGGGGAATGCCGGGCCTTGGATTGGGTGGGGGTGGATTTGGCGTAGGTGGACCACTTGGTATTGGGGATCCTTTCATAGCCAATCCATTACTTAGTCCTCAGGCTGGCCTTCTTACGCCGGGTCTTGGTGGAGCATTAGGCATGTATGGTCAAAATATGATGCAACCATATATGCCACAATTTGGTGGGCAGGGCGCACATTATATGAATGGTGTGCAAAGAGGGTATCCTTATCCAATGCCATTTGCCAACCCAGCACAAATGATGCCTCCACAAGTCGCTCACCCTACTGGGAATATGCACTTACCATTTGCCCATTCATACCCTGTTCCAAATGCATCCCCAGCACAAGGAACAAGCTTTGCAGATCTTGCCATGGGGAACACACCACCCCATAGTGGTTATCAGCAAGCACCAAGACCAGGCAATATGGCTGAGAGTAATACTGCCTTCGGGGAGTTCTATATTCCCAAAGTGCTCAATAAAGATATTGATAAAATTATCGCAGAATTTAAGAAAAATAAGACCGTCAGCGGACGTCTGGAGGCAAAAAATCGTCTTATTGATTTGATAAACAAAAATTTAAGTGTTATCAAGCCACAGGATCCATCCAGAGGCGGACTATCATACCCAGAAGACGAAATTCTGGCCGATTTTATATTGGATCAGCATAGTTATAATAAAGAATTACGTAGACTATCAAAAGCTTTTGAAGATATCGGTGCAGATCATAATTCAAGTGATGACATTGAAAAATTTGAGAAATACGTCACCAAGCAGTCCATTGATGCCTACAGCAAAGCATTGAAACTTATAAATTCGGAATTTGGCACAAGCTTCAAGTGCTTATCTGATGCTTTTGAACAGTCCAGAAGAAACGCAAATATAGCCCCTGATAAAAAATATCGCGTTGCCGAGGGTGTCTTAAAGTTAATTGGTGTAGAAAAGTTTCATGTTGGTCTTCATAAAGAACAATTTGAAGTTCTTGATCAACTCTTTATGTTTAATAATGAGCCTATTGATGAGTTTGCCCAAAAACTTGAAAAATGTGTCAATTATTCAGCTTATTCCACTAATGTCTCCCACAAGCTTAAGTCAAATGATGATAAACCTTGTCTTGTTCAACGCTTTACAGAAGATGACTTTAGTTACAATCCTGACGACAACGTCAAAGGAAAACAGCTTATTTTTGGTGCTATGAGAAATATTGAGATGATTCCAGATTACTTAAGTGAATTGATTGGACGTGAGGAAGATTTTGTGAAGAAACAATCTGTTAGCATCGAATTAGCTGGCGTTGCAGAGAAAGGTGATGGAACATGGACAGGACAAATTAAAGTTGTTGACCATGGTAAAAATATTACAAAATGCTATGATCTTAATAAGATCAGAGATGAAGTCATTGCAAATCAGCAATTAAATTCCGACCTAAGATATAGTCTTGGAAAAATTTGCGAAAGTATGAGAAGAGTAAAAGGTGTTCGTGGGTGGGCGTTCGGAGTTTCCAAGTTCCGCTTACACAATCTTGTCAAAAGGCTTGATAGTTACGAAAACGTTGCAACTATTCCATTGTCAGAATTCCAGCGCAACAGAGCTGTCGATATGGAGAGGCGAGATGTGGGCAGAAGCATAAGTGGTGGCTCGCCTCCGATCGGCGGTGATGCTCGCAGCGTACCTGTTCACTAACTCTAACCACCACACCCCTTATGCAATAAGCACGCATCGCCATAGCTAAAAAAGCGATAATTCTCTTGCTGGGCAATATTATAGGCTTTTTGTATAATATCTGTTCCTGCAAATGCACAGACCAGCATAAATAAGGTTGATTTCGGCAAATGAAAATTTGTAAGCAAAAGATCAGCAATTTTAATATCATATCCGGGAGTAATAAATAAATTCGTCTCCTCTTCATATGGTATCACGCGCCTATCGGGAGTGGCGGCACTTTCAATCGTCCGCAGCGCTGTTGTCCCGATTGCGATGATGCGATGCCCTTGCTCTTTTGTGCGATTGATCATATCAGCAGTCTGTTCAGTCAAAATTGCTTTTTCAGAATGCATAATATGATCATGGATATCTTCTGTCTTCACGGGCAAAAATGTTCCACCACTTATATGCAAAGTCACTTCGGCAAATGTAATATTTTTACGTTGTATTTTCTCTAGCAAAATATCATCAAAATGCAGTGATGCTGTTGGCGCCGCGACTGATCCGGGATATTTTGCAAAAATAGCTTGATAGTTTTCTTCGTCAGACCTATCCGCAGCACGCTTAGATGCAATATAGGGCGGCAATGGCATTGTCCCGGCTTGATCGAGGAATATTTCAAAATCTTCTATCTTTGCCTGAAACGCAAAGATAACCTCACCTGTTACAGGGTTTTTATCTGTAACCTCTGCACTTAAAGACCCCTCTAAGCCGTCAAAAGACAGAGTATCCCCAGCTTTAAGTTTTTTTGCTCCACGTACAAAAGCAGAATAGATAACTTTATCATTTTCATAAGCAATATATTTATGCAATGTTGCTTCAATTGATGCACTTTTACCCGGGCTGGTCAAATGCCCATATAATCTTGCTTTGATGACTTTGGTATTATTGATAACCAAGCAATCCCCATCCTGCAACATATCAGCGAAATCAAGCATCTTACGATGGATGATATCTGCACCATGGACATGTAATAATTTTGCACTATGTCGGGGATCGGCTGGCTGCGTTGCAATTAAGCGCTCATCGAAAGGGAAATCGAAATCTTTCAGCTGCATAACATTATCACGCAGAAAGTGAGACAGTATCAATATGCTCAGCGCGATGAGGATATTGGCGTTTTACATTAAGGGCTTTACAGATAATATAAACTGACTGATACAAATTTTGCGTCAGAAAATGAAAATCAGTAATACCTTCTTGTATAAGTTCCTGACATTGCAGCAGGGCATAATGCGCAGCAAGACCATCAATAGCGAATTTATCTTCCTGATCTTCGGTCATTTCAAAAAGAGTCTTTGCATGCGCATCCTGAACAGAGATTCCATATTGTCGCACGAGATTATAAGTTTTTTTAATTTTTGTAAGCGGCATAATGCCTACACGTAGGGGAATATGAATATTATTTTGCACCAACTTGTCACGCAGCGCCAATATATGATCATTATTATAACATATATGGCTGATGACATGGCGTGCCCCAGCATCAATTGCGCGTTTGATATAGTCAATATTTTGCACGTCGAAAAATTTACTTTCCGGAAAAACAGAGACTATAAAATTAAAATCTGCGACATTTTTAAGGTCTCGCATCATATCCAGAATATTTTTATATTGCATTTCATGTTGCTGAAAAGCACGACCATAATGCGAAAAAGAGCGCGTAAGATATATATGATCAATATCACATGCATTATATCTTTGGGCAAAATTCGTAATGTCAGATTTTTTCATACTATTCTGAGCAAAATGTGCAACGATCTTTGTATGACATATTTTTTTCAGGCTTTTTATTGCCTTTAAAGCACGATCTGCGGGCACAGCACCTGCTCCCCAATGCATAATACTAAAGTCATGTGCAAAAGCCGTAAGACGCTGAGCAGCCCCCTCAAGGCGTCGCGCAGCGTCAGGGCTATAAGGCGGTTGAAACTCAAAAGAAATGGATAATTCTGACATAATTAAAACAATTCAAATTCTACTATAAAGTGATTTCTCTCACGCCAGTTGGCTTATGCCAACGGCTCCGAGGGGGCGCGCAACGATGCGCGGCGCCCAGTCGGGCGCTCTACCAAAAGCACTTATATCTTGATCGCTACAAAATTCCTATGGAATTTTGAAAGCGCCCACTACGCTTCGCTAAAGGTCAAAGAGTGTGGTTAAAAGACTTTAGCAAAGTATTTTAACATAGCAGAATAAGGATTTATAAATCCTTATTCTGCTATAATCAAAAATTATTTTGGGCTTTTGGTATAAGAAAGAAAATACGCCCAAACATTCCTGTAAGGGCGTATTGATTTTATCAAAATATAAAGCGTATAGAATTAGAAGCCCATTCCACCCATGCCACCCATGCCACCCATATCTGGCATAGCAGGTGCGCCTGCGCCTTTCGGCTCTGGGCGCTCAGTGACGATAGCTTCTGTTGTGATCATCAATCCAGAAATTGACGCAGCATCCTGAAGCGCAGAACGCACAACTTTTGCAGGGTCAATGATACCAGCAGCAATCAAATCGCCAAATGTATCATTCTGTGCATCATAGCCATATTTTGCATCATTGGCATCACGCACTTTACCGACAACGATGGAGCCATCAACACCAGCATTCTCTGCGATCTGACGGATAGGAGATTCAAGAGCTTTACGGACAATATTAATCCCAGCCTTCTGATCTTCATTAGCAGGCGTAAGATTATCAAGTGCTTTTTGTGCATAAAGCAATGCAGCACCACCACCAGCAACAACACCTTCCTGCACAGCAGCACGGGTTGCATTCAATGCATCATCAACACGATCTTTGCGCTCTTTCACTTCAACTTCGGTTGCACCACCAACACGGATAACAGCAACACCACCAGCAAGCTTCGCAAGACGCTCCTGAAGTTTTTCACGATCATAATCAGATGTTGTTTCCTCAATCTGAGCTTTAATCTGTGCAATACGTGCTTCAATCTCAGGCTTATTACCAGCACCATCAACGATGGTTGTGTTTTCTTTATCGATGCGGACTTTCTTTGCAGTTCCAAGCATAGACATTTCAACATTTTCTAGCTTGAGACCAACATCCTCAGAGATAACCTGACCATTTGTAAGCGTTGCAATATCCTGAAGCATTGCCTTACGACGATCACCAAAACCAGGCGCCTTCACAGCAGCAACTTTCAAACCACCACGCAGCTTATTGACAACAAGCGTTGCAAGAGCTTCGCCTTCAATATCTTCTGCAATGATCAAAAGCGGCTTACCAGATTGCACAACAGCCTCAAGCGTAGGCAATAATGGCTGAAGTGAACCAAGCTTTGACTCATGAACCAAAATGAACGGATCATCAAGTTCACAGATCATTTTCTCAGAGTTGGTCACGAAATATGGTGAAATATATCCACGATCAAATTGCATTCCCTCAACAGTTTCTAATTCTGTATCAAGAGATTTTGCTTCTTCAACAGTGATAACACCTTCATTGCCAACTTTTTGCATAGCTTCAGCAATGATTTTCCCAATTTCAACTTCACCATTTGAAGATATTGTTCCAACCTGCGCAATCTCATCATTGTTAGAGACAGGCTTAGCTGCATCTTGTAAGCTTTTCACAACGACTGCAACTGACGCATCAATACCGCGCTTAACATCCATTGGGTTCATGCCTGCTGCAACAGCTTTCATACCGTTACGAACAATAGATTGTGCAAGTACTGTTGCGGTTGTGGTTCCATCACCAGCAGAATCATTCTGCTTTGAAGCCACTTCACGGATAAGCTGAGCACCGATATTTTGCTGCTTATTCGCAAGTTCAATTTCCTTAGCAACGGAAACACCATCTTTGGTGATACGTGGTGCGCCAAATGATTTTTCAAGCACAACGTTACGCCCCTTTGGACCAAGCGTTACTTTAACCGCATCCGCGATTATATCGACACCTTCTAGAATTTGCGAGCGGGCTTCTTCTTCAAAAGCTACATCTTTTGCTGACATTTTGTCCTCTTAAAATAAATTTATTACAATTAGGCTGCAAGAATACCGAGAATATCGGATTCCTTCATAATGAGATATTCTTTCCCATCAAGCTTAATTTCAGTCCCTGACCATTTTCCAAAGAGGACTTTATCCCCTTCTTTAACAGTCAATTCGGTTATAGAACCGTTATCATTTGCAACGCCTGTCCCAACAGCAACAATTTTACCCTGCTGTGGCTTTTCTTGCGCTGTATCTGGAATAATAATTCCACCAGCTGTTTTTTGCTCAGCTTCCACGCGCTCAACGAGAACACGGTCATGCAAAGGTCTAAAAGACATATTATCCTCCTAAAGATAAACATGATATCAGAAAAACATATTAATATACCAAGTTGTCTTTCTGGCAACACAATCTACGTGATTACAGAACATATGTATGTATAGTTCTCTCACTTTACAAGGGATAAAAAAATATTTTTTCCCTAATTTGCGTTTTTTTGCTAAATCATGAGCATGATACATAATTACAAAGATATATCTCCTAAAATTGCTGCAAGCGTTTTTGTGGCTGAGGGTGCACAGATTATTGGTGACGTTGAGATCAAATCGCGCAGCAATATCTGGTTTAACGCTGTCATCCGCGGAGACGTCAATGACATTAAGATTGGTCAGCGTACAAATATTCAAGACCTTACGCTGATTCATGTCGCAACATTTGGACAAGGATGTTATGTGGGAGATGATGTGACCGTCGGACATAGTGCCATTTTACATGCATGTAACATAGGGGATATGGCATATATTGGTATGCAATCCTGTATTTTGGATGGCGCGACTGTCGAAGAAAAAGCAATGCTTGCGGCTGGCAGTTTGCTAACGTCAGGAAAAACAGTTCCCACCGGAGAGTTATGGGCCGGAAGCCCGGCGCGTTTTATGCGGAAGCTTACCCAAAAAGATTTTGATATGATGGCATGGTCAGCCGAGCATTATTGTCAGCTGGCGGAGAGTTACACTAAGCGACTTGATTAATTTTCAATATTGTATCTATCATAATTGTATCAAGAAACTTAAAGTCATTTTTTCTCTCACGCCAGTTGGCTTACGCCAACTGCTCCGAGGGGGCGCGCAACGATGCGCGGCGCCCAGTCGGGCGCTGTACCAAAAGCCCTTAATCAAAAATTATTTAGAGCTTTTGGTATTACTCCTGATCGTTATCACTCTTTTTCTTGTTTCTTAAACTCTGGCAACGTTTTGAGCAATATTTCACTTGCTCCCAGACTTTTTCCCACTTCTTACGCCATGTGAATGGACGCCCACAAACAACGCATATTTTTGATGGAAGATGTTGTTTCTTGGTTTTCTTCATATTTAAAACGCTAAAGAAGAAGGTTTATAGATGGGTGTTGGTTTTTGCAAAAGAGCAATATCATCAATAATTCCGCTTCTCAGGAGAGACGCAGCTGCAAGGTTGAAATATTCTGTTTGCTCCTCATATTGTAAAATAGTAGGAGGGAGGCTTTTCGCTTCAGCAAAATCTTTACAATAATTCACCATAATAAGGGCATCCTGAATATGCGAAGAGCCTTTATCCTGTCCGCTGACAAGAGCTTCAAAGAGCATAATTTGCCCGGGGGCGCCTCTAAAGCCGTTTTCATTTACTAAGACCTCAAGCTCAGGGATGTCGGATAATTTAGAAAAAAGATATGTCATAATCGGTAAATTCATTGCAAGCACCTGTGCGCCGGCCCCAGCAGACCATGGCCGTCCGCCTTCCCCACTGCGCCCTTTGGTGGCGAGATAAATATCTTCTCTGAGAGGGACAAATAAAGGTGCTTCAAGACCCAAGATCAAACCATTTTGCGGAGAATAGTCCTTTATAAGCGCAATGAGTGCATCAAGATTTTCTCCGGTTTTCTCAAAGCCCTCGAAAGCGCCATAAAAAGCCCAGCCCAAATTGCCCAATTTCGGCGACCCAATATCAATGACACATATATCGTAAATATTTTTTATCATATTATTTATACGAAAAATCTTATGATAGAACGTATAAAATAATGGGTGCGAGTAAAACTAAGTTTATATGGTCTTACTTTGTGTCCAAGAAGCTATTGTTTATTTTATGAGGATTTAACCTGTGTTTGGTTCGCTTTTCACCAGCTCACCTTCTGATTTTCCTGCATCTGTTGACGCAACTTCGGCGGATCTCCCCTTTGATTTTAAACGTTTCTTCACAGGAGATGTTGAAGGCTGGGGCGTATTTCATGGGAGGAATCAACATGCTGATCAGCATTTTTCAGCTGCGATGCATACAAAATGGCTGAGCTCAGATGAGGCCATCTTAAATGAGGATTTTATCTGGAGTGACGGCCGCAAACAAGAGCGCAAATGGCATATTACATTTGAAGATACAGATCGCTTCACAGCTACGGCGGATGATATTATCGGCAAGGCTTATGGCTTGATCGAGGATAATGCCCTACGGATGTCATATGAGATGATCGTGACGCGTGCTTCCGGGCAAAAAATCAATCTTACATTCGATGATCGCCTATATCGTGTCAGTGAAAAATCTATCATTAATAAGACATTAATCAAGAAATTTGGTATTCATATTGGCTCTCTCAGCTCGGCATTTGTGAAAGCGGGCTAGTTGTTCGGTCCCAAGAGGAGATAATTTTATACCCTTGGACAATGTAATTGCATCCGCGTAAAAACCTTGACTTTTTAGGTCACAATATGGGATTATTATTGTATCTAATCAACACATAATGAGAGTTTTATATGCATATCAGATTTTCTGACATTGACGATGCTTTTATCAAAGAAACCGTTGAACAAGGATTTTATTTATCTGAAACAGAGCTTGTAAGAGATGCGGTGAGACGTATGAGAGAATGGATGAAAGGCGAACATTCAAATCGTTTTAAAGAGGCGGTAGCTAAAGGGCAGCAAGAGATAGTCGAAGGAAAAACAGTTACATACACACCTGATCTTATGCGACAGATCAAGCAAGAAGCGATAAAAAAAGCAGAGAGCGGTGAGGGATATAACAGCAATGACGCTATACCAAGTTGAGCTATCATTTTCTGCACGGGAAGATATCCAAGACATCACACATTACACCTTTGTAGAATACGGTTCAAAACAGAAAGATTTATATGTATCTCTACTTGAAAAAGGTTTAACCACGATTGCAGAAAATCCATATATTGGTCATGCACATCCTGATTTATCAGATGATTATCAAGTCTGGAAGGTTGGGAAACATATCGTGGTTTATACTACTGATGATGATAAAAGCATCATTTATGTTGCACGTATATTACACCAGAACACAGATATCAAAAGACAGATTTACGGCACACATTAAATGTTTATCCATAAAATCGATATTTAAGGATTACAGAGCGCGTTAAGATAATATTTTCTGTGCAATCGCAAAATAAAGCGGAATACCAAACAGAATATTAAATGGAAATGTGATTGCCAAAGACATTGGAATATAAATCGCAGCTTTCGCCTGAGGGAGCGCAAGCCGCATAGCTGCTGTGACGGCAATATAGGATGCGCTCGCAACAAGAACGGTGAATAATGTACCTGTCCCAGCATCCAATCCAATCAATGCACTTAAAGCAAGACCGATTGTCGCGCCGATAAGAGGCATATAAATGCCATGCAAAAGAAGGCTAAAAGTAAATTCTTTCAAATGATTGATTTGCCTTGAGACCAACAAGCCCATATCCAGCAAAAACAGCGCAAGAATCCCTTGAAAAGGATCAACGAGAAAGCCTGACATTTTCTCCATTCCGGAAGTCCCTGTCGCCCACCCGACAAGGAATGCTCCTGTCAAAAGCAAGATCGCACCATTGGTCAGAATTTCACGGCTGAGTTTGGGTGTAGCTTCTTCAGCTGCGCTAATAGTTTTTGGATCAGCACGATGGGCAATAAATAGGCCTGTTAAAATCGCAGGAGCCTCCATCAAGGCCAAAACCGCGATAATATAGCCAGCATAAACCACATTATTTGCCCCCAAAAAGCTTACAGCTGTGACAAAAGTGACCATGCTGATGGATCCATAATGGGCAGCAACGGCGGCGGCTGTCGGGCTGTCTAATTTTGTTGTCAGTTTTAAAAAGAAATATCCTATAAAAGGCTGCACAAACCCGGTTAATATCCCGGCACAAATGGTTGCAATGACTTGAAAATTGATATCTGCCGTTTCAGAGATCG
>JBCCNR010000032.1:0-10544 GCA_039025725.1 Pseudomonadota bacterium
CTGGTGCTCCGGCCTCTCAGCTGAATACAACAATTCAGGCAGAAATCAGACGTGTTTATCAAAATAATGTTGATGTTTATGTCAACCTTGAAGACCGTGTTCCTGTTTCAGTCTTTGTGTCTGGTGCGGTAAGGGCTCCGGGACGCTATGCAGGAAATCCTGGTGATAGCCTAATAGATTATCTGACAAAAGCAGGCGGTATCACCCTTAAGGAAGGCAGCTTTCGTGAGATTAAAATCATAAGAAATAATGCGCTTCTGGAAGTCTATGATTTATATGATTTCCTTAAGAATGGAACTTTGCCTTCTCATCCTCTTCGGGAGGGTGATGTGCTTCTGGTCGGCGAAAGAGGCGCAGTTGTCAATATTTCAGGTGCTGCGCAATATCCCTATGCCTTTGAACTTGATAGTGATAAAACAACTGGCGCAGAAATCACAAATTATACGACACCCCTATCCTATGCAACACATGTGACTGTGACTGGTTTTCGCGGTGGGCAGCCTATTAATCGTTATTTCACCATGGAAGATTTTGCAGATTTCACTTTAGAGGATGGGGATAAAGTTTCTTTCGAAAAAGGTCTGCATGAAAATTCAATCAAAGTGACAATAACAGGCACACATGAGGGCGCAAAGGCAATGGTCTTACCTCTTAATGCGCGCTTTAAAGAGGTTTTGGCGAATATTCCAGTTAATCCAAATCTCTCAAGAATTGATGCCATTTATCTACGCAGACCCTCAGTTGCTGAGCAACAGCGTAAATCTTTACAACAATCTATCAAAAGATTGCAAGAAACATTATTATTGGCGCGCGCTTCTGGCAGCAGTCAGTCCATGCCAATCAGTCAGGGCGAAATCAAACTTTTGGAAAGCTTCATTACCAAAACAGAAGCTCTTAACCCGGAAGGGCGCGTAGTGGTGACTGGACGACGTAATATTGCAGATATGGCACTTGAGAATGGAGATGAGATTGTTATCCCAGCCCATTCTGATCTGGTGACGATCAATGGCGAAGTACGTCTGCCGAAAGCGATTGTCTGGAACACACATGATAAAGTGATTGATTACATTGAGCGCTCAGGTGGGTTTACGGATAATGCCAATGAAGATGATATTATCGTTATTCGTGCAAATGGCGAAACTGAGTTAGGTAAATCTATAAAGATCATGCCGGGCGATGAAGTGATTGTCATGCCAGAAGTGAAAATCAATAATATTGACCTTGTGAGCTCAGTGGCGGATATTCTCTATAAAGCCGTTCTTGCAGTTGCAATTCCAATACAGCTTGGCAATGATTAGGAAATTATCACATAGATTGAAGCTGGCTTATAAAATCATCATCATCGTCGTCATTCGGGACATTGGGCAAGTCCCCTTGGTAATTTTGTATGGATGATGCATCTCCAGAATGTCTGGTTGTATCAACGATGATTTGTGGTGGAAAAGTGATGGAAACTGTTGTGCCATGTCCGTAAACAGAATCAAGTCCGAATATACCATCATGCATCTCAACCAGAGATTTTGATATGGATAAGCCTAAACCGGTTCCCTCTTGGTCTCGGTTGCGCTCGGCATCAACCTGATGAAACTTCTCAAAAACAGAGCCTAGATCTTCAGGCTTAATGCCTATTCCCGTATCAATCACATAAATTATAAGCTCATTTTTTTCATTTACTTTATGACTTAAAGTAACGCGCCCACCAGATTTGGTAAATTTAATCGAATTCGTTAAAAGATTAATCAAAACTTGTTTAATCCTTTTGGCGTCAACATTCACCATAAGAGATTGCTGTGGCGGAATAATCTGCAATGCAAGTTCTTGGCGTGCAGCGCGTTCTCTGAGGAGAATTTCACATGATCGGAAAATATCGCGTAAATCTATTGGCTCTTTGATGACGTCAAATTTCCCAGCCTCGATTTTAGAATAATCAAGAATATCATTGATAAGATCCAAAAGATGCTTCCCAGATGAGTGGATATTTTCTGAATATTCGACATATTGTGGTTGTCCGAGCGCTCCAAAAGCCTGCGAGCGCATAATTTCCGCAAATCCTATAATTGAATTTAAGGGCGTTCTGAGCTCGTGGCTCATAGAGGCCAGAAAGTTTGATTTTGTTTTACTCGCTTTTTCTGCGGCGTAACGCGCTGTTTTAAGTGCATCCTCTACATTTTTTTGCTCTGTTATATCAGTTAAAAAGCCTTGTAATTTACGTGTTGTTTGAGTCTCATTATCACCATAATCAGCAGAGCAAAAGCTGTTTCTAACCCAAATAATTTTCCCGACACTTGAGCGAATACGATATTCAAGTGTTACAAAACCACCACTTCTAAGGTTCCGAAAAGCGTTCAAAAGAGACTTCCGATCTTCGGGGACAACATGCTCAAGGAGAAACCCTTTCACAAGCCATTCTTTTGTCAGAACACCTGTCATTGTTGAAATTTGTGGCCCAATATAAGTGAAACAATTTTGATCAAGATCAGCATTCCACGGACAAACATTTGTTGATTCAATAAGATGTTTGAGCTGCCTATCATGGTTGTCAGTATGTGCGGTTTTCGTCTGAAGCTCTTTACGCAAGCGGTTCGTCAGACCATCACGGAAGAGAATACTGGCTTTCAAGCGTGATCTCACATAAAATATTGTTATAGTAACAGTACTCACCAATAGCAAAGGGACAATATATTTGCACAGCATTGCTATTTGTCCGTGACGATGGTCAAAAAAACTATAGAGAAGCAGAGAAAACACAAAAAAAGCAGCTATCAGTGCAAATGATATAGAATTAATCCAAAAATAGGTTTCTTTTGTGTTAGGACGCGGTATCTTGCGGCGCGAAAGCATTTTTTTTGAAAGAGATCGATTTCTTATATTTGCCTCTGAGTTACCCTCGGTTGGCTCATGGCTTTTAGGCGGTTTTGATTTCTTTATATGTCTTGAAGCCATCCTTTCGGCGCTTCTATGAACATAACTCTCTCTCAGTCCCATAGCAGCTTAGCATACTTTCCACAGATTTCGCCTTGGAATGATAAAAAAGGCTTAATTACATTTGTATCCTGAATTATGCTGAAAAAAGATTAATATGCGCCTAATGAAAGAAATCTGGTAGAATAAGACTATTATGCACAAACTATAACTTGTGCAGGACGCAGCAAGCGCTCCCCCATCATATAGCCTTGTCTGACAACATCAATAATGTCACCTGTTTCATGTGCAGGAGATGGGATCTGTGAAATTGCTTCATGATGGGCTGGGTTAAATTTAATATTTTCCGTTTCGATACGCTTAATGTCGTGTCTTTCAAAGACTTGTAGTAAATTTTTTTCAGTAAGCTCAACGCCAGATATCAAATCTTTTAAGGCTTCTTTTTGTTCTTCCGGGATACTTCCGACTGCGCGTCCAAGATTATCTGCCACTTCTAAAAGATCGCGCGCCATTTTAGCAGCACCATAGCGCAGAGCATCAGAGCGCTCTTTTTCTGCGCGTTTCGCGCGATTGTCAGCATCAGCATATGCACGCATTGTCTTATCAAGCTTTTCTTCTAAACTATCGATCATATTATCGAGCTCAATAGGGTCCTGTGAACGCAGCTCTTTAGCAGAAACTGTTTGTTCTGGGCTATCTGTAGTTTCAGCATTATTCTCTTGTGTTTCAGAGGAGGAGTTTTGATTTTCAGCAGTCTGTGTCATAATATCTGTAAGGCTTGTTTAATGATTGAATAAACTTAATATAGTGTTGGTCACGGTGACATTCAAGACCCATGTCGGAATAAACTTTGTCAGATGGCCTCATGGTGAAAATAAAATAAAATTACTCATTTTGGGCTTGGCAAAGGAACAGAGTATGGCTATATATATTGTCTGAATAATTGGTCCTCGGTAGCTCAGTGGTAGAGCAATCGGCTGTTAACCGATCGGTCGCTGGTTCGAATCCGGCCCGGGGAGCCATAATTTACAGGTACACACCATAAACCATTGGTTTTTAAAAGATATTCCTTTTTTTACCCCCAACGATAATGTAAATAATCATTCAGATATACTGACCGTATTATAGCGGAGAGTGTGAGATCAGCTATGAACAATATAAGAACAGTCCTAGATCGTAATATCTCTGCAAGTGAAACTTATATAATCCCTAACCTCCCCTTAGATATTGAGCTAGAAGATAAACAAGTCCTCAAAAAATCTCAAGAAGCATCAAGGGCCTTAGCTGAATTAAAGGGCTTTGCGCCGACGATACCAAATGAACATATTTTAATTAATACATTATCTCTGCAAGAAGCAAAAGATAGCTCTGCGATTGAAAATATTATAACAACACATGATGAGTTATTTCAAAGTGATGTTTTAGCCGGAAAGTTTGCATCACCAGCATCAAAAGAAGTTCATGCCTATGCACAAACAATGCGTGAAGGATATTTAGAAGTTAAACAAACTGGTTTATTAAAAAATACACTTATTCAAAAAATGCAATCTGATATTGAAGGGAATAATGCAGGTTTTAGAACACAATCAGGCACAGCTTTAAAAAATGACCAGACGGGCGAAGTTATTTATATGCCTCCACAAAAGTATGAAGATATTTTGCATCATATGAATAATCTTACTGATTTTATCAATGTAAGTGATTTATCTGATCTTGATCCCATTGTTAAAATGGCAATTATTCATCATCAATTTGAATCCATTCATCCGTTTTTCGATGGGAATGGTCGTACAGGGCGGATCATTAATATTTTATATCTTGTGCAACAAGGATTATTGGATACACCGATCTTATATTTATCACGCTATATCAATCAAAATAAAAGTGAATATTATCGTTTGTTGCAGGCTGTGCGTGATGAGGAGGCTTGGAAAGCGTGGATTCTATTTATTCTAGAAGGGGTACGACAGACTTCTTATCAAACAATCGGGTTAATAAGAGACATTAAAGACATTATGCAAAAGCATAAACGAACAATGAAGCAAGAATTACCCAAAATATACTCCCAAGATTTATTGAATAATTTATTTAAGCATCCTTATACAAAAATTCCATTTGTCGAAAATGAACTTAATGTTGTGCGCAAAACCGCAATAAAATATCTCGACAAACTCGTTGAAATTGAAATCCTGTCAAAACATAAAATTGGAAGAGAAAATTACTATTTTAATGATGATCTATTTAACCTATTACATAATGTCGGAAATATAAGATTAAGTGACGTTAAGGGCTAGAAGCTATCCAACAGGAGTAACAAAGATGATTTTTGAGAGATTTTTAGCTGAAAACCAACTAAAAAATCTGTGCATAATGGTGTTACGGACATATTTTTTAATGAAGTTTGTAGGCAAAAATCATCTTTGTTACTCCTGTTGGATAGCTTCTAACATATAGGTACGAAAGTACGATATCGTTCCTATATTATGAGCATATAGGAACGATATCGTACTTTCGTACCTATATATTTTCAATATATGCATAAAAGAGCGATTTCGAGTGTATATTATTTAGACGAGGGCTTGTGGATATTCAAAACATAAAGAGCCCGTCTCGGTAAGGTCACGCTTTCTTAACCCTTTAGACTTAAGTTAAATAAAGAAATTTATTTGTACGGTAGTAAAGTGCGTAAGAAAAAAAGGATACCGAATTCAGTTTTTGCGTTGGGGATTGCAGGCATAATCGGTCTTGTTGCCTATAATATGCTGGGCAGTAAGAGCGCCCCGGCTGTCATTACAAAAGAGCGCGTTGAATATAAACCTGCGCCTACAACTGACATTCTTGTGGCAACAGCTGAAATTCAGGTTGGAAAAAGGCTTACAAAATCTGACTTTGCGTGGCGTCCATGGCCAAATGAGCTTTTAAATAGCAGCTTTATTTTACGTGATGAAAATCAGGACCGCCTGATGGAGCTGGTAAATACTGTAACAAAAACATCGCTCTCATCCGGAGAGCCCATAACTTATCCTAAAGTTTTTAAGCTTGGCGATAGAAGTACGATGGCAGGGCTTTTACGTGATGGCATGCGTGCGGTTGCCATTCGTATTGATCCGGAGATCAGCGCCGGAGGTTTTGTAAAACCAGGGGACTATGTTGATATTATCTTAACATTGGGACTAAATCCACAACAAGAAGATATTGTAAGTGCATTGGGCTTGGCTATGGGGCCACAAAGGCTATTACAGGGAGAGGTTACCGAGGCGAAGGAAGAAGTTGAACCTAAAATTCCTGAGGATAAAACGATTGCAAAACATTTGCCGTCTGAAGAATTTTATAAGAAGCTTAATGCGCAAGATGAGCTTTTCGTTGGTGGAGCACGCACTTATTCTGAGATTTTGCTTGAAAATGTCCGCGTCCTTGGGATTGATAAAAATACTTCAACAGAAGCAGAAACACCTGACGGAGGAATTGGTTCTGGTAGCGGAGCAACGGCTACGTTAGAGGTCACTTCAGAGCAGGCAAAACTTTTGGCTTGGGCATCACGCGTTGGGTCAATGAAAATGGCGTTACGCAGCATAGCGGAGTCATCTGTATCGGATGGAGAGAATAGTTTAGATCAAATTCCGCGCACGAGATCGAGCTTTGCTTTAAAATTAAAGCGAATCTTCCAGTCTGTTGAAAATACAAGAGGGAATGCTTCACAGGAAAGCTTTGGCGTAACAGACCCTGGTGGTATTATGTTGCTGCGCTCTGGTTCAAGAAGTCAGATTTTTGCACCAATGACTGTTCAGGCAAGAGATCAGGGGGAGCGTTAAAATGGCAATGAGAACAGCTTTTCTTCTGAAATTATGTGGATGTGCAGTAGCATTATCCTTATGTGCGCCAATTGTTGCTTACGGCCAGAGCGATAAGAATAATCAATCTGATTTAATGACTTATATTCAAGGCAATACCAATAAAACAAGATACATCACTGTACCTAAGAATAAGGCTGCGATTGTAAAGCTTCCGCGTGCTTCCAGAGATGTTATTGTTGCTGATCCAGAATTGCTGGATGTTGTTGTGCGCAATCCGCGTGAAGTTTATCTTTTTGCCAAAGAGACAGGCTTGACGAATGCATTTTTCTTTGATGACCAGGGAAGGCAAATCGTCAATATGGAAATCAATATTGGTCTGGATGTAAAAGAATTAGAGCGTATCTTCGCTGAGCAAATGCCTGAATCTATGATTAAGGTCTCCAATATGGGTGACACGATTATCCTTTCAGGGAATGTAAAAAATGCAACTTATGCTCAAATTGCACGAGACATTGCCAGAAGGTTGGTAGATTCGCCGGAAAAAGTTATCAATAATATTGGGATTACCGGACAAGAACAGGTCATGATCAAGGTCAAAGTTGCCGAAATGCAGCGTGAGATCTTAAAGCAGCTTGGTATTGATTGGAACACGGCCTTTAGTGTTGGAAATCTTACAGGTGGGCTTGGCCTAGTGAATGGTTTCGGCGCAAATGGTTCACCTGCAACTGGTCTGGTCGGCAGCGCGCTAGGAACAGGACGGCTTTTAACCAACGGTATTGGAGCACTTCCTAACTTTGCAACATCAGAAGCAGCAGCAGGATATGCGGCAACTTTGCAAAATGATATTACCTATCTATTGGGGCTGGCTGATACTGCTGAGGCTCAGGTTGCAAATTTACAGCAACAATTATTAGACACAACAAATACGCTTGATCCGACAGCAACAAGTACATTGATCAATCAGTTAAATTCAGATGTTTCGAGATTTCGAACAGAAATCAATCAGAAAAATGCTGAGCTTATTCAGGTCAATAACAGTCTGGCTTCGGCGACGGCTGTTGAAGATGGAAATATTGCGCTTAATCAGCGTACAGCGGGCTATTCAGATGGGAATATTAATGTTGATTCTCTTATAAGAGCATTGGAGCGTCACTCTCTGATTAAAACGCTTGCAGAACCTAATTTGACAGCATTATCCGGAGAGAGTGCGAAATTCCTCGCCGGGGGAGAGCTTCCCTTTTTGATTTCACAAACATTTGGGCAAGCAACTGTTGACTTTAAGCCTTTTGGTATTGGTCTGGCCTTTACACCTATGGTTCTTAATGAAGGGCGTATATCTTTGAAGATATCAACTGAAGTGAGTGAAATTTCAGGAACAGTCACATCAGGGAATTCATCTTTTCCTGGACTTGCCGTGCGTCGTGCAGAAACGACAGTTGAAATGCCATCCGGAGGCTCACTTGTGATGGCCGGTCTTATCCGAGAAGATGCAAGGCGCTCTATTGACAGTACACCGGGCGTGAAAGATGTTCCTATTTTAGGGCCTCTTTTCCGATCAAATGACTTTAAGGCCAATGAAAGTGAGCTTGCGGTACTTGTCTCACCATATCTGATCAAACCAACACATGAGAAAAATCTTAAGCTTCCAACGGATGGATATGCCAATCCAAGCGATCTTGATATGTATCTGCGTGGGCGTATTGCTGGTGTTTATGGGGGTAAGGATGATGATGAAGATTGGATTACATCTCTCCCCGGTAAAACTGACGAAAATAATAAGACAAAAGCCATGCTGAACAGCAGCAGCGACCATATTCTGGAGTAAGGATAATGAGTATAAAGACTATATCTCCTTTTTTGGGAATAACATTGATCTTGTCTCTTATTATGTCAGGATGTTCAAAGCCGATTTCAAATGGCGCAGAACAAGCAAGACCTTATGAAGTCCGACATCCTATTACTTTGGTTAAGCAGGAAGCTTCGATGGAAGTTCCCATCAGCATCACGACGGGTAAATTGACAGATGCTCAAAAAGCTAAAATAAAATCTTTTGTATATGGGTATCATGATAAAGGCATGGATAATCTTATTATATCTGTTCCTGAAAGTGGTATCAAAGCAGCTGTCGCGCGTAAGGCTACCAAAGAGATCACAGAAACAATAAAAATCAGTGGTATTTCGGAAGATCATATTCTGGTTGGGACGTACAAGCCTCGCCCGGGACAATCTGGAAATATTACAATACGTTTTGATACAATCACTGCGAAGGGCCCAGATTGTTCAGATAGCTGGTCAGAAAATCTATCAGATGCTGCCAATAATACACCATGGCTGGGGCTTGGATGTTCAACGCGTTCAAATTTTGCGGCTATGATATCCAACCCGAATGATCTTGTGGAAATGCGCCCAATGGGGCCTGCGCAAGCTGCACGCCGCGTGGATGCGCATGATAAATATCTTCTTGGGCAGACGACAGGCGCAAGCCGAAGTGCTGAGGAAACAGCCGAGTCAACAGCACAGTAAGAAAGGCAAATTATGGAGAGTTCAAATAAAACATTTGCCGATGCAAACGCAATGCAAACCGAAGCAGATCTGCCACGCTTAAACATAGCATTTTACTGTGAAAGTAAAGAGCTTTATGATGTTGCAGGCCAATCTGCAACAGATAGAAGATTAAAAAAATCCAAAGTTTCCATTTACTCTGGTGGAATTTCTGGAGCTGTTGAAGCCTATCGCGATAAACCAACACCTGATCTGCTTATCATTGAAAGCAATTTGACAACTCTTGATCTTTTGGCAGATTTAGAAAATCTCTCAGAGGTCTGTGATCCTGATACAAAAGTGATTATTGCTGGAAAAATCAATGATGTCGATATGTATCGTGAGCTGATCAGGCAGGGTATATCAGAATATCTGGTTATGCCGACAACACCCGGACGCCTTATTGAAAGTCTCTCACAAATTTATGAAGGTGAAGAAGGCGTCCCAATGGCACGCTCAGTTGCCTTTATTGGTGCGGTTGGTGGTGCAGGTACGTCAATTATCGCGCAAAATTTTGCCGTTGCGATCGCTGGTGATTATCAGCTTGAAACATGTTTTGTCGATCTTGACACAGCATATGGCCCATCATCAATGAATTGGAATATTGAATTAAAACGTACTCTGAAAGACCTGACCTCGATGGGATCAGATGTTGATGATGATGCGGTTAAAGCGGCAATTACCCGTGTTTCAGACCATTTACATTTACTGGGGTCTCCATTGTCACCCTCTTATAGCATACCAACTTCAGTAGATAATGATCTGGTTCTAGAATCGATTTTTAACGCGACACGGCGCCTGCATGATCTTGTTGTGATGGACATCCCCTTTGGAGAATTCACACCTATAAAACAAAATGCGATCTTATCTGCAACCCATATTTATATTGTTTCAATGCCAACAATTAAGGGTCTGCGCAATATTAGTATTTTATATCAAGCCTTATGCGAGATGCGCCCTAATGACCCACCGCCAAAGATCATTTTTTCACAGATTGGGAATTTAGACATAGTCTCTTTGAATAAGCGCTTTATCATTGAAAATCTTGGACGAGATGCTGATCATTATGTTCAATATGCACCTGAAGTGATTGATCGGGCAGTTGCTGAATGTCTTTCACTAGCTGACGTACCGGATGGTGATGGCATTGCCGGAGACATTGACGCCATTGTACAAAAGTTCTTTGGGCGAGACGTCGTGCGCGAAGAGCAAAGTGGCATACAAAAATTCTTATCTGATCTTCTGAAGAATTAATGAGGTTATGCTGAATGTTTGGAATAAGATCAC